>NZ_JAELVH010000260.1 GCF_019399235.1 Streptomyces poriferorum
GATCAACCGGTGGACCGGGCGGGTGCGCGCCCGGTCCACCGGTTGATCAGTGGTGCTCGCTCACGGGACCGGTGGTGCTCAGGTGAGGGTGAGCGTGAGGACCCCGGTGTACGCGCCTGCGGCGGTGAACGCCGGTACGTCCAGCGACAGCTGGGCGTCAACGGTGAACTCGCCTCCGGTGAACGCGCCGTCCGGCGTGGACGCCAGGGTGGCCCCCGCACTGCCGACCGTTCCCTCGGACCCGGCCGCGCAGGTGCTCGGGCTGCCGGACTTCGTCGCGCAGGCCGGGCTCCAGCCGAGCGCGGACGCGCCGATCGTCGCCCCTCCCGGACCCGTGAAGTCGGTGACCTTGCCGGTCAGGGACCAGCCCGCGGGTCCGCCGCGGAAGTCCTGGACCGTCACGGACTGGAGGGCCCCGGTGGAGGCGCCGCCCTGCCCGAAGTCGACCGCCGACAGTGCGACGGAGTCCCCGGCCTGGGTCATGGTGAGCGTTCCCGGCTTGACGGTGGACGTCAGCTCCTGGCTGCCGTCCGGGATCTCGCCGCCGCCTGTGGTGACGGTGTAGGCCTGGGGGCCCGCGCCCTTGGCCGGGTCCCAGCTCGCTCCTTCGAACGCGACGATGCCGGTCCGGTGGCCGGGTCGGTGACGGTGAGCTGCCCGGTGAAGCCGCCCGAACCGTCCGCCGTCGCCGTCGCGGTGTCACCGGTCCCGGCGTCCCCGGCCCGGCCCGCGAGCGTGACGGACGCGCCGGCGGTGAACTTCGACCCGGTCACGGTGACCGGTTCGCCGGCCGCGCCGGAGGCCGTTCCGAGCTGGATGGCCCGTTCGTTGACCTGGCCGCCGCCGTCCGTGGCGATGATCGTCTGGGAGACGGGTGCGGGCGGATCGGTGACCGTGCAGGGTGTGTCCAGCTCCATGATGTAGCCGGTGTGGATGTTGTAGTCGCCGGGCGAGAGGGTGATCTCACCGGGCGCGGTGACGGTGAAGGTGCCGGTCATGGAGAACGACGGGAAATCGCCCTTGCCGGGCACCGGTTCGTTCTTCTTCGGGCCCGCCACCGTGACGTCGGCGGACTGCGCTCCGCCGACGGTGACCTTGCCGGTCGGCGTCATGATGTCGGCGGGCAGCGCCAGGTCGACCGGGTTGCTCGCGGCCGGTTTGACGACGGTGTACGTCACCGTGACCGTGTCGCCGACCTTCGGCGCGGCGTTGTCGACGGTGATCTCCGCCGAGGTCGTGCCGTCGATCGGCGGGATGCCGGCGATGGCGGGCGGGATGCAGTGGGTCGGGAAGTCCACGGCGACCGAGGCCGTCGCGCTGGCCTGCGCGGGTCCGGCGAGCAGCCCTCCTCCGGTGACGACGAGCGCGCCGACACCGAGTGCGGCGGCCCAGCGGCGGCCGCGGTCCGGTCGGTCCCGGCGACGGGACCCTGGGCTGTCGGATCTTCGAATGGCTTGGCGCATGGAGCCCCCTCCTGCGGGATCCGGCGCGGCGGCTCTTCCGCGTCGGCAGGGAGCCATTGATGACTTCGGCCGAGAAGAAGTCAATGGGATCGAAATGCGCTGACTGATGGGCCATCAGGTGGTGTCAAGATCCACGCTTTCCGCACATCCTGTACGAACGCCCCGCGCCGGTGGGCGCGGGGCGTTCGTGCACACGGTGGTGGTCCGGCGGAGGTTCAGCCGGCCGTCACGGTGAGCCGCAGCACCCCGTCGGGCCCGGCGAGCAGCACCGGCGTGTCGGCCCCGCCCAGGTCCCGTACCGCGGCCCGGTCCTCGTCGGACGGGGTCTGTGCCTCGGAGACGACCGCGGCCGCCTCCAGGGACGTGGCCCCGCTGGCCACGGCCATCGCCACGGCCGTCCGGAGCGCGCTGAGGCGCAGCGACTCCAGCTCCACCGTGCCCGCCACATACGTACGTCCGGTCTCGTCCCGCACGGCCGCGCCCTCCGGCACACCGTTGCGGGCGCGGGCGCTGCGCGCCAGCGTGACGATCTTGCGGTCCTCGGCGCCGAGGTCGGTGCTATCGGTCATGTGCCGAGCATACGAAGTGCGGCGACGGGCGCGGCACGCGGGCGCCCCGGCCGCTCACGTCCGTACCTGGCGCATCGAGCCCCGCCGGCCCTCCGGCGAGGCCAGCCACCGCAGCTTCTCCTCCGTGCCGGTGCCCGGCCACGGGTGGTGCACCACGACCGCGAGATCCGGGCGGGCCGGAATGCGCAGCTGGGTCGCCTCCATGACCAGCGCGCCCGCCTCCGGGTGCGACAGCTCCTTGCGCATCTGCCCGCCCGGCGCGACGTCCCGCCGCGCCCACAGTTCGGCGAACTCGGGGCTCCGCTCGGCCGCCTCGGCGACGATCGCCCGGAAACCCTCGTCGTCGGGGCACTCCGCGCACGCGGCCCGGAACTGGGCGACGACCCGGGCAGCGGTCTCCCACCACTCCTGGTCCCGGCCCCGGTGGACGGTATCGGTGAAGAAGGCGATCACACAGTTCTGCGGCCGGTCCGGCCGCAGCCCCATCACCATCGCGGCCGCGTCGTTGTACAGGATGACGTTCCAGTACGCGTCCATGATGTGCGCCGGGTACGGCATCCAGCCGTCGAGCAGCCGCTGCAGCCCGGCGCAGATGTCCGTGTGCGCCGGATCGACCTCGGGTGCGGGCGGGTTGAGCCCCGCCAGTACGTAGAGGTGACGGCGTTCGGCACTGCTGAGCCGCAGTACCCGGGTCACGGAGTCCAGCACCTGGGGCGACACGGTGATGTCGCGGCCCTGCTCCAGCCACTGGTACCAGGAGACGCCCACTCCCGCGAGGACGGCGACCTCCTCGCGCCGCAGCCCCGGAGTGCGCCGCCTGGCCCCGCCGTCCGGGAGGCCCGCCTCGGCCGGGCTGACCCGCGCCCGCCTGCTCCTCAGGAACTCCCGCAGCTCGCCGAGGCGGTGCGACTTGTCCGCCCCCGCGGCGGTCCGGGCCGGTGTGCCCACGTAACTCCCCCTGATGTCCGGGCCCGCGCCTGCCTGGTGGTGCGGCCAACAGGATAAGTTCCGTCTCCCCACGGATATTCCGGCGGCCGCAGGCTCGGACCCATGGCGATCGAATCCCCCTCCCCAGCGGCTGTCACCGCTCCCGTCCCCGCACCTCCCGCCCCGGACCGGCTCTCCGGCCGGGCCCGGCTGGTCCTCCTCGTCCTGTGCGCCGCGCAGTTCATGGTGTCGCTCGACTTCTCCGTACTGAACGTGGCGCTGCCCGTCCTCGGTGAGGACCTCGGCCTGAGCCGGTCGGGCCTCCAGTGGGCGATCACCGCGTTCGCGCTGCCGTCCGGCGGCTTCCTGCTGCTCTTCGGCCGGATCGCGGACCTCTACGGCCGCCGCCGGCTGTTCCTCACCGGACTCGCGGTCTTCGGCGCGGCCTCGCTGCTCGCCACGTTCGCGTGGAACCCGGGCGCCTTCCTCACCGGGCGGGCGCTCCAGGGACTCGGCGCCGCGGCCATCGTGCCCACCGGCATGTCCCTGCTCACCACCACGTTCCCGGAAGGCCCGCGGCGGGACCGGGCGCTCGGCATCAGCGGCACCTTGCTCTCGCTCGGGTTCACCGTCGGCATGGTGGCCGGCGGCACCCTCACCGACACCCTCGGCTGGCGCTCCACGATGGGGCTGCTGACCCTGGCCGCGGTGGCCGTCCTCGCGGCGGCGCCCGCGCTGCTCACCGAGTCCCGTACGCCCGACCGGCCGCGGCTGGACGTACCCGGCGCCGTGACCGTCACCGGTGGGCTCCTGGCCCTCATCTACGCCCTGTCCACCGCCGCCGAACACGGCTTCGGCCGCGTGGACGTCCAGGTCTCGCTGGCTGCCGGGGTCGTCCTGCTCGCCGCCTTCGTGGCCATCGAGTCCCGGGCGTCCGCCCCGCTGGTCTCGCTGCCGATGCTCCGTCGGCGCACGGTCGCCTTCGGCAACCTGGGCGGTCTGCTCACCTTCTCGATGATGAGCACCATCGTCTTCGTCCTGACCCTGTACCTGCAGGAGGTCCTGGACCTGTCGGCCTTCGGGACCGGGCTGGTCTTCGGCGTACAGGGCGTCGCCTCGGTGGTGGCGGGTGTGTACGCCCCGAAGGTCATCGGCCGGTTCGGTGCCCGGCGCACCCTGGCCGTCTCCCTGCTGGGCCAGGGGCTGTTCATCGCGGCCCTGCTGGGTCTGGGTACGGGTTCGGGCGTCTGGCTGGCCACGGTCGCGGTCTCGCTCGCCAGCATGTGCCACCTCGGCGCGATCATCGCGTACGGCCTCACCGTCACGTCGGGGGTGCCGAACGCGGAACAGGGTCTGGCGACGGGGCTGGTCACCACGACCCAGCAGGTCGGGCTCACGGTCGGGATCCCGCTGCTCGGTGTGCTGGCGACGACCCAGGAGTCGCTGTTCGACGGCGTACGGACCGTGGTCGCGGTGGCCGCGGGGCTGCTGGTCGTCGCCGCGGGCGTGGTCGCGGCCGGGCTGCGGCGGTCCTGAAGGGTGCGCGGGTCTGGCGGGCGGGCCTACGGGGTGCCGGGCTGCCGGGCGGCCGCCTCCTCGTAGGCGGCCGTCAGTTCCGCCAGCACGCCGTCCGTGCGGGCCGGCGCCCCGGTCAGATGGGTGGCCCGGAGCTCGGCCATGAACCGCTCCCACATCGGGGGGCCTCCGGCGGCCAGCAGTTCGGCCCGCACCGTCAGCTCCGGCGCCGTGTCCAGCCAGCGGGCACCCCAGGCGCCGAGCTGGGCCATCACCGGGACGAGCTGAACGGCCGCCTCGGTGAGGTGGTACGCGACCTTCTGGCGGTGGCTCGGGTCGTCGTCGCGGGTGAGCAGCCCCGCCTCGACGAGTTTCGCCAGCCGGTTGGCCAGGATGTTCGACGCGATGCCTTCCATGGAGGCGTTGAGCAGCTCCCGGAAGTGGGTGAGGCCGCCGAACGTGATGTCGCGCAGCACGATCAGGCTCCAGCGGTCCCCGAGCAGCTCGACCGTCATGTTGATCGGGCAGCCGGACCGGCCCGGCGACACGGGCAGCTTTCCGCTGGGAACTGGTTGCAACATGGGAGCAGTCTAGATAGCTTACGAACCGGTTGCAGATTGCAATCGGAAGGGGATCCGATGAAACAGCTGGTCCGCGTCCAGAACTTCTGCGTCTCCCGAGACGGCTACGGCGCCGGGGAGGGGCAGACACTCGAACGTCCGTTCGGCAACGTCGACCCGGGCCGGCTCGTCTCCTGGGCCGGTGCCACCGCCCACTGGCCCAACCGGACCGACCCCGGGGGCACCCTCGGCCTGGACGACTACTTCACCCGCGACTTCTCCAACAACATCGGCGCCGAGATCATGGGCCGCAACAAGTTCGGCCCGCAGCGCGGCCCGTGGGAGAACCACGACTGGGAGGGCTGGTGGGGCGAGGAGCCCCCGTTCCACACCCCGGTGTTCGTCCTCACCCACCACGAACGCCCGTCGATCACGCTCGGGGAGACCACGTTCCACTTCCTCGACGCGTCCCCGAAGGACGCGCTCGCGCGGGCCTTCGAGGCCGCCGAGGGCAAGGACGTGCGCATCGGCGGCGGTGTCGCCACGGTCCGGGAGTTCCTCGCCGCCGACCTCATCGACTCGCTGCACGTCGCCGTCTCGCCGCTCGACATCGGTGCGGGCGAACGGCTGTGGGAGAGCCCCGAGGCGCTGACCGACCGTTTCCACCTGGAGAAGGTCCCGAGCCCGGGCAGCGACGTGGTGCACCACCTGCTCTGGCGGAAGTGACGGGCCCGGCCCCGGGCCTTCCGTTCGGATCAGGCCGGACCCCGCGAGCCCGGCATGATCCAACCGAGAGGCCCTACGCCCGGTCGAGCCGCAGCCGCTCCGCCCGCGGCAGCTTCGCCACCACGAGGTCGTAGCTGTCCTCGATCAGCTCGCGCAGCTTCGCGTCCGGCAGACCGGACACCGTCACGGTGTTCCAGTGCCGCTTGTTCATGTGCCACCCCGGCGCCACGGCCTCGTACTCCTCCCGGAGCCGCACCGCGTCGTCGGGGTCGCACTTGAGGTTCACCGTCAGCGGCTCCCCGTCCAGCGCGGTCAGCGCGAACATCTTGCCGAGCACCTTGAAAACGGAGGTCTCCGGCCCGAACGGGAATTCCTCCACGCTCGCGTTGAACCCCAGGCAGAGTGCCCTGAGCTGCTGCGGTGTCATGCCGTCGCCTCCTCCTCGGGAGCCACCGGCTCCACCAGCACCGTCACGATCTTGTTCCGCCGGCCCGCGGGCGACTCCGCGGTCAGCCGCAGCCGGCGCCCGTCGGGGAGCTCGACCTCGGACGAGGCACCCGCGATCGGTACCCGTCCCAGCGCCTTCGCGAGCAGCCCGCCGACGGTCTCCACGTCCTCGTCGTCGTACTCGTCGAGGCCGAACAGCTCGCCGAGGTCGCCGATGTCCAGCCGGGCGGTCACCCGGAAGCAGCCGTCGGCCAGCGGCTCGACCGGCGGGAGCTCCCGGTCGTACTCGTCGGTGATCTCGCCGACGATCTCCTCCAGGATGTCCTCGATGGTGACGATGCCCGCCGTGCCGCCGTACTCGTCGATGACGACGGCGACGTGGCTGCGGTCCTGCTGCATCTCCCGCAGCAGGTCACCGGCGTTCTTCGTGTCGGGCACGAACGCCGCCGGCCGCATCGCAGTGGAGACCAGATCGGCCTCGGAGTCCCGGTTGATGTGCGTCTTGCGGACCAGGTCCTTGAGGTAGACGATCCCGACGATGTCGTCCTCGTTCTCCCCGGTGACGGGGATCCGCGAGAAACCGGAACGCAGCGCGAGGGTCAGCGCCTGCCGGATCGTCTTGTAGCGCTCGATGCAGACCAGGTCGGTGCGCGGCACCATCACCTCGCGCACGAGCGTGTCACCGAGCTCGAAGACGGAGTGCACCATGCGGCGCTCCTCGTCCTCGATCAGCGACTCCTGCTCGGCGAGGTCGACCATCGCCCGCAGCTCGGCCTCACTGGCGAACGGCCCCTTGCGGAACCCCTTGCCCGGCGTCAGCGCGTTGCCGATGAGGATCAGCAGCTGCGGGATCGGCCCCATGATCCTGGCGAGCGGCAGCAGCACGTACGCCGCCGCCGTGGCCGTGTTCAGCGGGTGCTGGCGGCCGATGGTGCGCGGCGAGACACCGATGGCGACGTAGGAGACGAGGACCATCACGCCCATGGCGACGGCCAGCGCCTCCCAGGTCTCCGGGAACTCCTTGAGGCAGGCGTACGTGACGAGCACCCCGGCCGCCATCTCGCAGGCGACCCGCACCAGCAGGGCGACGTTGAGATAGCGCGTCGGATCGGCCGCGACCTGTTCCAGTTTGTCGCTGCCGCGCCGCCCCGAGCGGACCGCCTCGGCGGCCCGGAAGCTCGACGTACGCGCGATCCCGGCTTCCGCGCAGGCCGCCAGCCAGCCGACGACGACCAGCAGGACGACCCCGAAGACGAGAGGCAGGCTCACGAGACGGTGGGTGCGGGCGACGGACCGGTCATGCCGTGCTCGCCGCGCCAGCCGTCCACGATCGCCGCCTGGAGACCGAACATCTCGGCCTTCTCGTCGGGCTCCTCGTGGTCGTAGCCGAGCAGGTGCAGCACCCCGTGGACGGTGAGGAGCTGGAGCTCCTCGTCCATGGAGTGCTGCGTCTCGGCGTCCTCGCCCTGCTGCTTGGCGACCTCCGGACAGAGCACGATGTCACCGAGGAGCCCCTGCGGGGGCTCCTCGTCGTCCTTGGCCGGCGGACGCAGCTCATCCATCGGGAAGGACATGACGTCCGTCGGGCCCGGCAGGTCCATCCACTGGATGTGGAGCTGTTCCATGGCGGCGGAGTCCACCACGATCACCGAGAGTTCGGAGAGCGGGTGGATCCTCATCCGCGCGAGCGCGTAGCGGGCGATGTCGAGGATCGCCTGCTCGTCGACCTCGGTTCCGGACTCGTTGTTGACGTCGATCGACATGGTGCGCTGCTACTGCTTCCCGTTGCGTCGGCCCTGGCCCTTGCCGGCCTGGCCGTCCTGGTCGCTGTCGTACTTCTCGTACGCGTCGACGATACGGCCGACCAGCTTGTGCCGGACGACATCCTGGGACGTCAGCCGGGAGAAGTGCACGTCGTCGATGCCTTCGAGGATGTCCTGCACCTGACGCAGACCGCTCTTGGTGCCGTTCGGCAGGTCGACCTGGGTGACGTCACCGGTGACGACGATCTTCGAGTCGAAGCCGAGCCGGGTCAGGAACATCTTCATCTGCTCGGCGCTGGTGTTCTGCGCCTCGTCCAGGATGATAAAAGCATCATTAAGGGTGCGGCCCCTCATGTATGCCAGCGGCGCGACCTCGATCGTGCCCGCCGCCATCAGGCGCGGGATCGAGTCGGGGTCGAGCATGTCGTGCAGGGCGTCGTAGAGCGGGCGCAGATACGGGTCGATCTTGTCGAAGAGCGTGCCGGGCAGGAAGCCGAGCCGCTCACCGGCCTCGACCGCGGGGCGGGTGAGGATGATCCGGCTGACCTGCTTGGACTGCAGGGCCTGGACCGCCTTGGCCATGGCGAGGTACGTCTTGCCGGTACCGGCGGGGCCGATGCCGAAGACGATCGTGTGCTTGTCGATCGCGTCGACGTACCGCTTCTGGTTGAGCGTCTTGGGGCGGATCGTGCGGCCGCGGCTGGAGAGGATGTTCTGCGTGAGCACCTCGGCCGGGGTCTCCGTGCCGTCCGCCTTGCCGTTCTCGGTGGCCTTGAGCATCGCGATCGACCGTTCCACGGCGTCCTCCGTCATAGGCTGCCCGGTGCGGAGCACCAGCACCATCTCGTCGAACAGGCGCTGGATCAGGGCGATGTCCGCCGCGGTGCCCGTCGCGCTTATGTCATTGCCCCGGACGTGGATGTCGGCCGCCGGGAACGCCGCTTCGATCACGCGCAGCAGCGAGTCGCCCGCTCCCAGGAGCATCACCATGGGGTGAGCGGCCGGGATGCTGATGTGGGCACGCGCCTGCGGCTGTGTGGGTGTCTGAGTCATGGGCCGGCCCTCGGGCCTGCACATACCTCCCGTTGCAGGGTTCTCGCTGCTCGAAAACCTCAGGTGTACCCAGCCTACGACTCCGTACCGACAACACCAGGGGTTTTACCTGCCAGGAGCAGCCGGCCGGTTACGGGCGGAAGCCGATCGTCGGGACGGCCCGGCGCAGCGGCCAGGGGCGGGCTGCGGCGGGGAGCAGGTCCTGGAGGAAGGCGTACCGCTGGAGTGCGGCCGGGTCCTGGCCGGTGAGGGTGCGGATCCGCTGCCACCAGCCGGCGATCTCCGCCCAGCCGGGGGCCGAGAGCGAGCCGCCGAACTCCTGGACGGAGAGGGCCGCGGTGAGTCCGGCGAAGGCGAGGCGGTCGGCGAGGGGCCAGTTGGCGAGGGTTCCGGTCACGAAGCCGGCGACGAAGACGTCGCCCGCACCGGTCGGGTCCAGCGCCTCGACGGCGATCGCGGGGACCTCGGCGGTGGTCCCGGTGGCCGCGTCGACCGCGTACGCGCCCTCGGCGCCGAGCGTGACGACGGCGAGCGGGACCCGTTCGGCGAGGACGTGTGCGGCGGCGCGGGGGCAGTCGGTGCGGGTGTAGCGCATGGCCTCCTCGGCGTTGGGGAGGAAGGCCTGGCAGTGCTCCAGGTCGGTCAGGCCGTCGAGGTCCCAGCGGCCGGTCTCGTCCCAGCCGACGTCGGCGAAGACGAGGGCGCCCCGGCGGGCGGCCGTGGCGACCCAGGGTTCGCTGCGGCCGGGCGCGAGCGAGGCGATGGCGGCGCGGGACCGGGGCGGGCACCGGGG
>NZ_JAELVH010000261.1 GCF_019399235.1 Streptomyces poriferorum
GCCGACCTTGGCGGCCTTGCGGCCGGTCCGGTAGTCGCGCAGCCGCCAGTCCCGGGCGCGCGCGTGCTTGCGGAGCTTGGCGTCCGGGTTGATCGCGTACGGGTGCCCGACCAGGGACAGCATCGGGATGTCGTTGTGCGAGTCGCTGTACGCCGCGCAGCGGGCCAGGTCCAGGCCCTCGGCCGCGGCCAGGGCGCGTACCGCCTCGGCCTTCGCGGGGCCGTGCAGGGGTTCGCCGACCAGGCGTCCGGTGTAGACGCCGTCGACCGATTCGGCGACGGTGCCCAGCGCGCCGGTCAGGCCGAGCCGGCGGGCGATGATCGTGGCGGTCTCCACCGGGGCGGCGGTGACCAGCCAGACCTTCTGGCCGGCGTCGAGGTGGGCCTGGGCGAGCGCGCGGGTGCCGGGCCAGATGCGGTCGGCCATGTACTCGTCGTAGATCTCCTCGCCGATCGACATCAGCTCGGAGACGCGATGGCCCTTGACGATGGACAGGGCGCTGTCGCGGGCGTCCTGCATGTGTTCGGGATCCTCGACGCCGGCCAGCCTGAACCAGGCCTGCTGCCAGGCGAACCGGGTGAGCTCGCGGCGCTCGAAGAACTTCCGCTTGTACAGGCCGCGGCCGAAGTGGAAGATCGCGGCGCCCTGCATGACGGTGTTGTCGAGGTCGAAGAAGGCGGCGGCCCGGTCGTCGCCGACGACGGGGAACTCGGGTTCCCCGTCCTGCGCGGCGACGTCCTCGGTACCGGCGGACTGCTCGGCGGCGAGCGAGGACTTCCGTGCTGCCTCCGCCGCTGCTTCGCCTGCCAGCACGCTGCGTGCTGTCGCGGAACGCCTACGCGGTGTGAGCCATCCAAGAGCGGCCATGCCGTGAGCATAGCCAGTCACCCCGCTCCTTCCCGACCTGCCGGGATGCGGCGCCGTGAACTCTCGGAGACCGACGCGTTAAACGGGCGATTCCCGGGCGTACCGGTTCAAGGGTGGAGCGGGTCCGGGAGCGGAGCAGAATAAGAGGTATGAGTGCCCTGCTGCGTCGTACGAAGAAGAAGCCCGCCGACCGCGTGGTGACCCTGGTCGGGAAGCCGGGGTGTCACCTCTGTGACGACGCCCGGGCCGTGGTGCGGGCGGTCTGCGAGGAGACCGGCGCTTCCTGGGAGGAGAAGGACATCACCAGGGACGAGGAGCTGTACAAGGAGTACTGGGAGCAGATCCCCGTGGTGCTCGTAGATAACGAACAGCACACGTTCTGGCGGGTGGACCCGGTAAGACTGCGCAGCGCGCTGCTTTCCTGAGCGAAACCTGGTTACCATCGTGGGCGTTTTGAGTGGTCTCGGGGGCGTGGCTGTGAGGAGTGTGTTCCGCTTTGCCCCCTTCGGGCCTGCAACGGGCTGATGCGATCCGTGGTTCCTGGATCGCGCGACGAGTGCGCGTGACCCCGGTCACTTTGACCGGACAAAACGGACACTATCTTTGTGCACGCGTTCACAAAGACATAGCCTGCATTCGACGGGGCGGTCTTGGGACATACGGCCGCCTGCAGCCCCGCTCATCCCGCAGGAGCACCGTGGCAACTGGCCGAAATCACCGACCGGCGACCCGTAGCCGAGGAATTCCCGAGGCCACCGTCGCCCGACTTCCGCTGTATCTCCGTGCGCTGACCGCGCTCTCCGAGCGTTCGGTCCCCACGGTCTCCTCCGAGGAGCTCGCCGCGGCGGCGGGGGTCAACTCCGCGAAGCTGCGCAAGGACTTCAGCTATCTCGGTTCGTACGGGACCCGCGGCGTCGGCTACGACGTCGAGTACCTCGTCTACCAGATCTCGCGCGAGCTCGGCCTCACCCAGGACTGGCCGGTCGCGATCGTCGGCATCGGCAACCTCGGCGCGGCGCTCGCCAACTACGGCGGTTTCGCCTCCCGCGGCTTCCGGGTCGCCGCGCTGATCGACGCCGATCCCGCGATGGCCGGAACGCCGGTCGCAGGGATCCCCGTCCAGCACGCCGACGACCTGGACCGCATCATCAGCGAGAACGGCGTCTCGATCGGTGTGATCACGACCCCGCCCGGCGCCGCCCAGCAGGTCTGCGACCGGCTCGTCGCCGCGGGCGTCACCTCCATCCTGAACTTCGCCCCGACCGTGCTCTCGGTGCCCGACGGCGTCGACGTGCGCAAGGTCGACCTCTCCATCGAGCTGCAGATCCTCGCCTTCCACGAGCAGCGCAAGGCGGGTGAGGAGGCCGCTTCCGCCGACAGCGGCCCGGACCCGGCCGCGCCGCCCGTGCGCGCCGCGACCAGCAGCCGGAAGGGACCCGACGGGGACATGCCCGCCGTGATGCCGGCATGAGTCTCCTTGTCGTAGGGCTGAGCCACCGCAGCGCCCCCGTCTCCGTGCTGGAGCGGGCCTCGCTGTCCGCCGACAGCCAGGCCAAGCTGCTTCAGGACACCCTCGCCGCGGAGCCCGCGGCCGAGGCCGCCGTCCTCGCCACCTGCAACCGCATCGAGCTGTACGCCGACGTGGACAAGTTCCACGCGGGCGTCGCCGAGCTGTCCACGCTGCTCGCCCAGCACAGCGGCGTCGGCCTGGACGAGCTCACTCCCTATCTCTATGTGCACTACGAGGACCGGGCCGTCCACCACCTGTTCTCGGTGGCCTGCGGACTGGACTCGATGGTCGTGGGCGAGGGCCAGATCCTCGGCCAGATCAAGGACGCGCTGGCGCTGGGGCAGGTGCTCCACACCGCCGGCCGGCTGCTGAACGACCTCTTCCAGCAGGCCCTGCGGGTCGGCAAGCGCGCCCACAGCGAGACCGGGATCGACCGGGCCGGGCAGTCGCTCGTCACCTTCGGCCTGGAACAGCTCGCCGACGGCCGCGACCCCGTGGCCTGGGCGAAGGGCAAGCGCGCCCTGGTGATCGGCGCGGGCTCGATGTCCTCGCTGGCCGCCGCGACCCTGGCCCGTACCGGTGTCGCCGAGATCGTCGTCGCCAACCGCACCCGCGCCCGCGCCGACCGCCTGGTCGAGATCCTGGGCCAGGCCGGCGGCACCGGTGTGGCCGCCCACGCCGTGGAGATGGCCGCGGTCTCCGACGAACTGACACGTGCCGACGTCGTCGTCTCCTGCACCGGCGCCACCGGGCTCGTCCTGAGCGCCGAGGCCGTAGCCGGAGCGCTCGGGCTGGACCCGGCCCCCGCGTACGAGGCGCCCGCCGTACCCGTCGCCGGGCCGCCCGTCGAGCCGGACGAGCAGCACGCCGCGTGGGTGGAGAACGGTTCCGCCACCGCGACCGCGCAGGCCCGCGCCGTCCGCCGGATCCCGGCCCAGTCCACCGGCCCGGTCCGGCTCGCCCTGCTGGACCTGGCCATGCCGCGCGACATCGACGGCGGCGCCGCCCGCCTCGACGGTGTGCGCCTCGTCGACATCGAGTCGCTCGCGGAGGCGTCCGCGGACGCCCCGATGGCCGCCGATGTGGACCAGGTGCGCAGCATCGTCGCCGACGAGGTCGCCGCCTTCGGTGCCGCCCAGCGCGCCGCCCACATCACTCCCACCGTCGTCGCCCTGCGCACGATGGCCGCCGGAGTGGTCGCGGGCGAGATCGCACGACTGGACGGGCGCCTTCCCGACCTGGACGAGAAGCAGCGCGCCGAGATCTCGCAGACCGTGCGCCGCGTCGTCGACAAGCTCCTGCACGCGCCCACCGTGCGGGTCAAGCAGCTCGCCAGCGAGCCCGGCGGCGCCGGGTACGCCGATGCGCTGCGGGAACTCTTCGACCTCGACCCGCAGACGGTCGCCGCCGTCTCCCGGGCAGACCTGAACGACCCGAATCGAGGGCGGTCATGACCGACAACTCACCCCTGGGCGCGGGGCCAACCCAGCCGCTGAGGCTGGGGACCCGGCGCAGCAAGCTCGCCATGGCGCAGTCCGGCCTGGTGGCCGACGCGGTCAGCGAGGTGACCGGGCGCGCCGTCGAACTCGTCGAGATCACCACGTACGGGGACACCTCCCGCGAGCACCTCGCGCAGATCGGCGGCACCGGCGTCTTCGTCGCCGCGCTGCGCGAGGCACTGCTGCGCGGGGAGGTGGACTTCGCGGTCCACTCGCTCAAGGACCTGCCGACCGCGCAGCCCGAGGGCCTCGTGCTGGCCGCCGTGCCGGTGCGCGAGGACCCGCGCGACGCCCTGGTGGCGCGCGACGGGCTGACCTTCGAGCAGCTGCCGTCCGGCGCCCGCGTCGGCACCGGCTCGCCGCGCCGCATGGCGCAGCTCAACGCGTACGCCCGCAGTCACGGCCTCGACATAGAGACCGTGCCGATCCGCGGCAACGTCGATACGCGTATCGGATTTGTGCGAAGCGGTGAACTCGACGCGGTGGTACTCGCCGCGGCCGGGCTCAGCCGCCTCGGACGGAGCGGTGAGGTGACCGATTTCCTGTCGGTCGACACCGTTCTGCCCGCTCCCGGCCAGGGAGCACTGGCGATCGAGTGCGCTGCCAGCAGCGCCGACCTCGCCGCCGCGCTCGCCGAGCTCGACGACCCGTACACCCGGGTCGCCGTGACCGCCGAGCGTTCCCTGCTCGCCGCCCTGGAGGCCGGCTGCTCCGCACCTGTGGGTGCGCTGGCCGACCTCCTGGCCGACGGTCAGGCTGTCAACGAACTGCGCCTGCGCGGTGTCGTCGGTTCCATCGACGGTTCCTCGCTGGTACAGATGTCCACCACCGGTCCCGTCCCCACGTCGCACGACGACGCGGCGGCCCTCGGTCGCGAACTCGCGGCCGAGATGCTCGCCAAGGGTGCGGCCGGTCTTATGGGGGAGCGAGCACTTTGAGCCCCACCGGCCACGCCGCATCCGATTACCCGGTCCTGTCCGCAGGGCACGTCACCTTCCTCGGCGCCGGTCCCGGCGACCCGGGACTGCTGACTCTGCGCGCCGTCGAGGCGCTTGCGAGCGCGGACGTTCTTGTCGCCGAGCCAGACGTTCTCGGCGTCGTCCGCTGCCATGCGCGGGCAGGCGTAAGCACGCCTGAGCTGACCGTTGTTGACGCGCAGTCAACAGCCGCCGGTGTTCCCGTTCTCAGGGATGCGGTCAATCTTGTCATGGAGGCCGCGAAGGGCGGCAGGCGGGTCGTCCGTGCCGTCTCCGGTGACCCCGGTCTCGACGGCAACGCGGGCGGCGAGATGCTGGCCTGCGCCGCCGCGGGCATTCCGTTCGAGGTCGTGCCGGGCGTCGCCAACGTCGTGGGCGTGCCCGCGTACGCCGGGGTGCCGCTGCGCGACGCGCAGGGCGCGGACGTCCGCTTCGTCGACGCCCGTACCGCCTCGGAACGCTGCTGGAGCGAGGTCGGCGCCAGCGACTCCACGTGCGTGATCTCGACGCAGCTCGACGCGGTGGCCGCGGCCGCCGGCGAGCTGGTCTCGGCGGGCCGCAAGCCCGACACCCCGCTGACCGTGACGGTCGCCGGCACGACGACGCGCCAGCGCACCTGGACGGCGACGCTCGGCACGATCGCCCAGGTCTTCAAGCAGGGCAAGATCCTGCCGTCGCCGGACGGGCACCAGCCCGTCATAGCCGTGGTCGGGGAGCGCAGCTCCGCCGCCCAGCGCGACCAGCTCGCGTGGTTCGAGTCCAAGCCGATGTTCGGCTGGAAGGTGCTCGTGCCGCGTACGAAGGAGCAGGCGGCGTCGCTCTCCGACCAGCTGCGTTCGTACGGTGCCGTGCCGCACGAGGTCCCGACGATCGCCGTCGAGCCGCCGCGTACGCCGCAGCAGATGGAGCGGGCGGTCAAGGGCCTGGTCACGGGCCGCTACGAGTGGATCGCGTTCACCTCGGTCAACGCCGTGAAGGCGGTCCGGGAGAAGTTCGAGGAGTACGGGCTCGACGCCCGTGCCTTCGCCGGGATCAAGGTCGCGGCCGTCGGCGAGCAGACCGCCGCCGCGCTCGTGGACTTCGGTGTGAAGCCGGACCTGGTGCCTTCGGGTGAGCAGTCGGCCGCGGGTCTGCTGGAGGACTGGCCGCCTTACGACCCGGTCTTCGACCCGATCGACCGTGTCTTCCTGCCGCGTGCCGACATCGCCACCGAGACGCTGGTGGCCGGTCTCATCGAGCTCGGCTGGGAGGTCGACGACGTCACCGCGTACCGCACGGTCCGCGCCTCGCCGCCGCCCGCCGACACGCGTGAGGCCATCAAGGGCGGCGGGTTCGACGCGGTGCTCTTCACCTCGTCCTCGACGGTGCGCAACCTCGTCGGCATCGCCGGCAAGCCGCACAACGTGACGATCATCGCGTGTATCGGCCCGGCCACGGCGAAGACCGCCGAGGAGCACGGCCTGCGCGTCGACGTCCTGTCGCCGGAGCCCTCGGTGCACAAGCTGGCCGAGGCCCTCGCCGAGTTCGGCGCCCAGCGCCGCGACGCGGCGAAGGAGGCCGGTGACCCGGTGACGCGGCCGAGCGAGCGCCGTCCGGGTGCGCGGCGGCGTCGTACGACGACCTGATCAGGTGCAGCGGGTTCGGGGCCCGGTCGCTTCTTCGTGAAGCGGCCGGGCCCCGCCCGTTTTCCCGGCAGAGGTGTCGGTAAGAGCGTGATGTGTACGGGTCTAGTCTCGAAGGATGACTGTGTACGGAAACTTCCCCGGCTCTCGCCCCCGACGGCTGCGGACGACCCCCGTGATGCGGCGGATGGTCGCCGAGACGCGGCTGGACCCGGCGAACCTGATCCTGCCCGCGTTCGTGCGTGAGGGCATCGACGCGCCTGTCGCCATCTCGGCGATGCCCGGCGTGCAGCAGCACACCCTGGACACCCTGCGGAAGGCCGCGGTCGACGCGGTCTCGGCGGGCGTCTCCGGCATCATGCTGTTCGGCGTTCCGCTGGACGAGAAGAAGGACGCCCGCGGCACGGCGGGCACCGACCCGGACGGCATCCTCCAGCTCGGTCTGCGCGCGGTGCGCGAAGAGGTCGGTGACGACCTCGTCGTCATGTCCGACCTCTGTCTGGACGAGACGACCGACCACGGCCACTGCGGTGTGCTGACCGAGGACGGCCGCGTCGACAACGACGCGACGCTGGAGCGGTACGCGGAGATGGCCCAGGTCCAGGCCGACGCGGGCGCCCATGTGGTCGGCCCCAGCGGCATGATGGACGGCCAGGTCGGCGTGATCCGCGACGCGCTGGACCAGACCGGGTACGAGGACGTGTCGATCCTCGCGTACACGGCGAAGTACTCCTCCGCCTTCTACGGCCCGTTCCGTGAGGCCGTCGGCTCCTCGCTCAAGGGCGACCGCAAGACTTACCAGCAGGACCCGGCCAACCTCCGCGAGTCGATGCGCGAGCTGGCGCTCGACCTCGCCGAGGGCGCGGACATGGTCATGGTCAAGCCGGCCGGACCGTACCTCGACGTCCTGGCGAAGGTCGCCGACTCGGTGGACGTGCCGGTCGCCGCGTACCAGATCAGTGGCGAGTACGCGATGATCGAGGCCGCTGCGGAGAAGGGCTGGATCGACCGGGACGCGGCGATCCTGGAGAGCCTGACCGGGATCCGGCGCGCGGGCGCGCAGATGATCCTGACGTACTGGGCGACGGAGGTCGCGCAGAAGCTGCGCCGTTCCTGACGGAGGTCCGGCGGGGCCTGGCGCGGGTGCCTCAGGAACCGATGTGCGTGGCGAAGGCCGTCCAGGTGGCGGGGGCGAGGGTGAGCGTGGGGCCCTCGGGGTTCTTGGAGTCGCGGACGTGGACGGCGGCGGGGTGGGCGGCGATTTCGACGCACTGCCCGCCCTCGTCGCCGCTGTGGCTCGACTTCTGCCAGTCGTAGGCGACTTCGAGGCACTCCCCGCCGTCGCTGCCGCTGTAGCTGGACTTGAACCACTCACGTGCGGTGCTCATAACTCTCCTAGCAGCCGGTCCAACAGGCCTTTTGTGTCCTCGATGTTGAGGGCCTGCGTTCGCAGCATTGCATACCGCTGCGCAAGGATGCTGATCTCATCGGGATCGGCGATGAGCTGGCTGCCACGTTGGCTTTCCGTGTAGGCGATGCGTTGATAGTCCGGTGTTTCCAGCAGGATGAACGGGCCGTCGAGAGCCGCGTGAGTGGTCCGGGCCAGGGGCATGACCTGGAGTGTGATGCCTGGCGTGCCGGCGTAGACCCGCAGGTGGTGCAGCGCCTCGCGATACGACTCGTCGCCGCCGAGGCGGTCTCTGACGATGGCCTCGGAGATGACGAAACTGGTGGTGGGCGGCACGTCTCGGTGCAGGATTTCCTGCCGGTCCAGACGCTTGGCGACATGCGCGTCGATCTCCGCCCTGCTGAATGTGGGCACTCGGCTGTCGAACACGGCTCGTGCGTAGCGCTCGGTCTGGAGCAGCCCCGGTAGGACCTGATTGGCGAAGAAGCAAAGGGCGAGCGCCTCCCGCTCCAGGTCCATGTACTCCTCCGCCCACGCCGGAATCAGGTCCACCTCCGGCATGTTCTCCACCGCCGTGGCCAGCGCCCCCTTCGTCTCCAGCAGGGTGTCCATGCGGCGGGCCAGCGGCAGTTGGAGGGCGCGTCTGCCCTGCTCGATGGAGGCGATGGTCTCCGGCTGGGTGCACGTCTGTTCGGCCAGTTGGCGCTGGGTCATTCCGGCGGCGGTGCGGAACTGGGCGACCAGCGCGCCCACGAGTCTCATCGCCGACGCGTTCTTGCGCTGCCGCTTCCTGGGTTGCATACGGTCCCCACTTCCCGCCCGCGTCCGTACTTCACGCGCGCGCGACCCGTACAAGAAATCTGTACGGGCGCGCACACTGCGACAGCCTAGTCACCGAGTGTGACGCTCGTTCCATGAACGAGACGATGCAACTCCCGCTGCTGCGCGAGCGGTTCTTCCGGCGGGAGCGCCGGTCGGTCCGGGAGGCCCGGGAGTTCGTGCGGTGTGCGCTGGCCGACTGGGGGTTCGGCGAGGTGCGGGCGGACGAGGTGCTGGTGTGTGTGAGCGAACTGGCCACCAACGCGCTGGTGCACGGGGTGCCGCCCGGGCGTGGGTACCGGTTGATGGTGTGGCTGCGGGACGAGGGCCGGGTGCGGGTCG
>NZ_JAELVH010000262.1 GCF_019399235.1 Streptomyces poriferorum
CACCCCTCCCCACCCCCGATTCCTTTGACTGCGCCCGCCGGAAGGTGAACGGGACGTCGCACCCAGGGGCCGTCCGGAGGTACCTCCGCGTTCTTTCCCCGAAGCCGAGCGCCGGACGGTGGCCGAGAACAGCAGCGGGGCCGATGACCGAACAACGCCCCCCGGGGGAGCCGTTACGACGCCTCGCGACACCAGCGAACCGGACATGCCGGTCATCTCACACTCTGTTAATTTCACCCCTATGTGCCTAATGATCACTCCTGTCACCCAGGGTGGGTGACGCCCGATGGGAGTAGTCCGCGACCATCCCGAACTTGCACTCTTCCTCTGTCTGTCCCTCGGCTACCTCGTGGGCAAGATCCGCGTCGGCCCGATCACGCTCGGCGGTATCTGCGGCACGCTGATCGTCTCGCTGCTGATCGGCACCCGGCACGTGAGCGTGAACGAGGACGTCAAGACGGTCTTCTTCGCGCTGTTCATCTTCTCGCTCGGCTATCTGGCGGGGCCCCAGTTCTTCGCCAACCTCAACCGCAAGAGCCTGCGCTTCTTCGCCCTGTGCCTGATCGAACTGGTCTGTGTGCTCGGCATCGCCTTCGGCCTGGCCAAGGCCTTCGACCTCGACGTCGGGACGGCCTCGGGCATCCTGGCGGGCGCGGCCACCGAGTCCGCCGTGGTCGGTACGGCCACCGAGGCCATCGGCAAGCTCGACGACCTGACCGCCGCCCAGATCACCCAGTACCAGGGGCACGTCGCCACCGCGTACACCGTCTGCTACCTCTTCGGCCTGGTCACCATCGTGCTGTACACCAGCCAGATCATGCCGATGCTGCTGCGCATCAACCTGGCGGACGCCTCGCGCGAACTCTGGGAGAAGATGCGCGGCGGCGTCCGCGGTCTGGAGTCCGACGAGCGCGAGGCGCTGCCCAGGACGGTCGGCCGCACCTTCCTGGTGACCACGGCGGACGGCCGCAGCATCGGTGAGCTGGAGGCCTCGCTCGGCGGCGTCGTCACGGTGGAGGGCGTGAAGCGCGGCAGTGTGCTGCTGGACCCCTCCCCCGATCTGGAGCTGACCCTGAGCGATCTGGTCCAGCTGGTGGGCCGGCGGCGCGGCATCATCGCGGCCGGCCGGGCGATCGGCCCGGAGACCCCGGCCGTGCCCGGCCTCGACACCCCGCTGGCCACCCGTCAGGTCGCGGTGACCGAGAAGGCCACCGCCGGGTCGACCATCGCCGAGCTGGAGCGGGACCACCCCGAGTTCCGCCGGGACGGCGTGTACATCACGGACGTCCTGCGCAACGACCAGCATCTGCCCGCGTCGGCCGAGACGCAGGTGGAACGCGGCGACGTGCTGACCTTGGTGGGTGCGCGCGCGGGCCTCAACAAGCTCGTCGCGAAGATCGGCGCCGTCGTGAAGAACGACGCGACGGACTTCGTCTACCTGGGCCTCGGCATCGTGGTGGGTTCGCTGATCGGCCAGATCGTCGTCCGGATCGGTGACATCCCGTTGTCGCTCGGCACCGGCGGCGGCTGCCTGGTCTCCGGGCTGCTCTTCGGCTGGTTCCGCTCCCGCAGGCAGACCTTCGGGGCCTTCCCCCCGCAGGCCGCGAACACGCTGAAGGACCTGGGCCTGGCCATCTTCATCGCCTGTACGGGGCTGACCGCCGGGCCCCAGGCCTGGCCGCTGCTGAAGGAGTACGGCGCGCTCCTGCCGTTCGCCGGGATCGCCATGGTGCTGATCCCCGCGACCATCTCGCTGATCGTCGGGCTGACGGTCCTGAAGATCGAGAAGCCCCTGCTCATCGGTGCCATCGCGGGCCAGCAGTGCTCGACCCCGGCGATCACCTCCATCACCCAGGTGGCGCAGAGCTCGGTGCCGCTGCTCGGCTACACGATCACGTACGCGCTCTCCAACTTCCTGCTGCCTCTGACCGGTCCCATCCTCGTCGGCGTCCTGGGGGCCTGAATGATCGATTTCCTCAACCGCAACATCTTCACGCCCCATCCCGAACTGCTGGTCTTCCTGGTCGTCGCGCTGGGATTCCTGATCGGGAAGGTCCGCTACAAGGCGATCGCGCTCGGCGCCGTGACCGGCTGTCTGGTCGCGGGCCTGGTGCTGGGGGCGCAGTTCAAGATCCAGATCGACGGAACGGTGAAGAACCTCTTCTTCATCATGTTCCTGTTCGCACTCGGCTACCGGGTCGGCCCGCAGTTCTTCCGGGGCCTGAAGAAGGACGGGATCCCGCAGGTCGTCAACGCGGTCGTGGTCTGTGTGACCGGGCTGCTGGTCTCCTGGCTCTTCGCCGTCCTGCTCGGCTACGGACCCGGGCTCGGCGCCGGCCTCATGAGCGGCGCGCTCACCCAGTCGGCGGCGATCGGTGTCGCACAGGACGCCATCGGCACCCTGCCCGGTCTCTCCTCCGCCGAGGTGAAGTCGGAGCAGAACCTGGTCGCGGTCGGGTACGCCGTGACGTATCCGCTCGGCACCATCCTCTGCGCGATGCTCCTCGCCAATGTGCTGCCGCGGCTCTACCGCCGGGACCTGGCGAAGGAGAGCGCGGAACTGGCCGCGGAGCTGGACGCCCCGGACGAGGACCCGGACGAGGGCGAGGGCTACTACGAGACCGTGCTGCGGGCCTACACGGTCGAACGCCCCGACCTCGCCGGCCGCACCATCGCAGACTTCGAAGCCCAGCAGCAGGCACTCGGCCGCCGCGTCTACATCACCCAGGTCCGGCGCGAGGGAACGATCCTGCCGCAGGCCCAGTCCCTCGTGCTGCGGGGCGGGGACACCATCGCGGTCAGCGCCCTGCGGCACGACCTGGTGGACTTCGACGCCCGTACGCATGTGGGCCCGGAGGCGGACGACGTGGCGTTGCTCGGATACCGGACCGAGACACTGCACGTGGTGGCGTCCGAGAAGGCGCAGCTGGGCAGGTCGGTGGAGGAACTGCGCCGGGAGCCGTTCATGGCCGGTGTCTACATCGAGAAGCTGTACCGGGCCGGCGCCGAGTTCCCCTTCCGGCTCTCCACCCCGGTGGAGCGCGGCGACACGCTGGTGCTGACCGGTCCGGAGCGGCTGGTCGGCCCGGCGGGCAAGGAGCTCGGCAAGCCCGTGCCGACCAGCTTCGCGACGGACATGGTGTGGGTGGGCCTCGGCATCTTCCTCGGCGGCTGCATCGGCATTCCGGCGCTGACCGCGGGCGGGGTGCCGATCTCGCTCTCCACGTCGGGCGGCGGGCTCATCATGGGTCTGGTCTTCGGCTGGATCCGGGGCAAGTACCCGACGTACGGGAACGTGCCGCCGGGCGCCCAGTGGTTCATGGACACCCTGGGCCTGTGCATGTTCGTCGCGGTGGTCGGCATCAACGCCGGCCCCAGCTTCACCAGCGGTCTTTCGTCGGCGGGCTGGGGGCTGCTGCTCCTGGGAGCCGTCGCCACTGTCGTGCCACTGCTCGTCGGATTCCTCGTGGGCCACTACATCCAGAAGATCAGGTTCCCGATCCTGATGGGTGTGCTGGCCGGCGGCCAGACCACCACGGCGGCGATCGGTGCCGTCAACGAGACGTCCAAGTCTCAGATCCCCACGCTCGGTTACACGATCCCGTACGCCGTCGGCAATGTGCTGCTGACCGTGTGGGGCGCCGTCATCGTCATCCTCAACCACTGAACCGCGGGAGCGCAGACATGCCCAAGGCCAGCCTCAGCCGTGCGGAGATCCGCTCGTTCGCCCAGCTCAGCCCGTTCGAGCTGAAGGACAAGTTCATCACCATCGCCCAGTCCGAGCAGAGCGACAAGCCCGGCCAGAAGGGCAAGACGATCCGGGCCATGCTGAACGCGGGCCGCGGCAACCCGAACTGGGTCGCCACCGGCCCCCGGGAGGCGTACCACGCGCTCGGCTACTTCGCGATCGCCGAGTCCCGCCGGGTCTGGACGGCCGACAACCTGGGCGGGATGCCGGAGGAGGCCGGCTGCGCGGACCGCTTCGCCCGCTTCGTGCGTACGCATCCGGAGCTGCCCGGGATCGAGCTGCTGCAGGCGAGCATCGACCTGGCGGTCAAGCGCTTCGGTTTCGTGCCCGACGCGTTCGTCCACGAGCTGGCGGACGCGTCGATCGGGGACAACTACCCGGTGCCGGGGCGGATCCTGCCGCATGTCGAGCAGATCGTGCGCGGGTACGTGGCCGACGAGATGTTCGACCACCGGCCGCCGGAGGGGCAAAACCTCAGCCTGTTCGCGACCGAGGGCGGCACCGCCGCGATGTGCTACATCTTCGACTCGCTGCTGAAGAACGGGATCCTGCACAAGGGCGACCGCATCGCCCTGATGGTGCCCGTGTTCACCCCGTACCTGGAGATCCCCGAACTGGACATGTACGGCTTCGACGTCGTGCACGTCGAGGCGAACCTGTTCACCGAGACCGGGGTGCGGCAGTGGCGCTACCCGCCGGAGGAGATCGCCAAGCTGGCCGACCCGTCCGTCCGGATGGTCTGCTGCGTCAACCCGAGCAATCCGCCGTCCCTGGCGCTCGCTCCGAAGGTCGCCGAGCAGATCGTGGGCATCGTCGCCGAGCAGAACCCGAACCTCATCGTCGTGACGGACGACGTCTACGGGACCTTCGTCGAGGGCTTCCGCTCGCTTGCCGCCGACCTGCCCCGCAACTCCCTGCTCGTGTACTCGTACTCCAAGCACTACGGCGCCACCGGCTGGCGGCTCGGCGTCATCGGGCTGCACGACGACAACGTGATCGACGACCTGCTGGCCGCGCAGGGCGCCGAGGAGAAGGCGCGCCTGGGCAAGCGGTACGGGTCGCTGTCCCTGCACCCGGAGGAGATGCGGTTCGTCGACCGGCTGGTCGCGGACTCCCGACAGGTGGCGCTCAACCACACGGCGGGCCTGTCGCTGCCGCAGCAGGTGATGATGACGCTCTTCTCCCTCTTCGACATGCTGGACGAGGGCCAGGAGTACAAGAAGCGGATCCGCGCCATCGTGCGGCAGCGCCTCGAACTCCTGCTGGAGGGCGCGCACATGAAGATCTCCGAGGACCCCAAGCGTGCCTCGTACTACATCGAGCTCGACCTGCTGGCCGAGGCGGAACGCACCCTGGGCAAGGAGTTCGCCGACTACCTGGAGCAGAACTACGAGCCGGTCGACCCGCTGTTCCGGCTGGCCGAGCAGACGTCCGTGGTGCTGCTGAACGGCGGCGGTTTCGACGGACCGGAGTGGTCGGTCCGCGTCTCCCTGGCCAATCTGGACGACCTGGACTACCTGAAGATCGGTCACCAGTTGCGGGCGATCTTCGACGAGTACGCACAGGAGTGGCGGGCCTCGGGGACCGGGGCGGCGTAGGGCCCTTCGACCGGATCAGGCCGGTCGGGCCGGGGGGCCGGTCAGGCGGCGCGCAGGCGGTCCAGGGTGTGCTGGAGCTCCGCCTGGGCGGCCCGGCCCGCGGACTCCGCGTCACCCGCCACCACTGCGGTGACGAGCGCCCGGTGCTGCGCGTCACCGTGGTGGGGATCGCCGCGGCGCAGCCCGAGCAGGTCCACCAGGTCGATCAGGGCCTGCCGCAGCGCGGGGGCGAACTCGGCGAAGAGATCGGTGAGTACGGGGTTGTGGGCGGCCGCCACGACCGTCCGGTGCAGGGCGATGTCCGCGTCCACGAACGCGGCGTCGTCCGGCCCCGCGCCCGCCTCGCGCCTGGCCGCGAGCGCTGCGTCGAGGGCGGTCAGGTCCTCGTCGGTGCGGCGCCGGGCGGCGAGGCGGGCGGCCTGGACCTCGATGAGCATGCGGACCTCGTAGACGTCGGTGACCGCTGCCCGCCGCAGCCTGACCGGCCACTCCTCGGCCTCGTGGTCGGCGATGACGAAGACGCCGGCGCCCTGGCGGGACCGGAGCAGCCCGAGCGTGGCGAGCGTACGCACCGCCTCGCGCACGGTGGAGCGGCCCACGCCCAGCGTCTTGGCGAGTGTGGTCTCGCCGGGGATCTTCGTGCCGACCGGCCAGTGCCCCTCGGTGATCTGCGCGCGCAGATGACGTGTGGCCTGTTCGACCAGAGGGCTGGGGTGGAGCGGGCCGAGCGAGGACACGGGATTCACCTGTCAGGTTGTCTGAGGACTTGGTTTCTGACTACTGTACCGATCATGACGTACGGCGGTCTCCTCCTTCTCGGCTGCCGCGGCGGGGCCTGAAGCGATCGGCACCCCGCCGCGGGGTGCCGTGCTGTGCCGGTCGCATCCGGCGATGCGAAACGAGACCGCGTTCATGTCCGAGCTCACGTCCGAGTCCCTGCGCGATGCCCCGTCCGGCGTCATGTCACCGATGCACAGCTTCCCCACGATCTGCACGCCCCGCGGGCCCGTACCCGAGGCCGCGCCCCACTGGAACCCGCAACGCTCCAGCTCGATGCCCTCGCACCGCTACCGGCCGGCGTTCGACCGCGTCGACATCCCGCTGACCGGCCGGAGCTGGCCGCAGGCCCGTATCGACCGCGCCCCCCTCTGGGTCCCCGTCGACCTGCGCGACGGCAACCAGGCCCTGGCCGAACCGATGGACACCCCGCGCAAGCGCCGGATGTTCGATCTGCTCGTCGCGATGGGCTACAAGGAGATCGAGATCGGCTACCCGTCGGCCAGCCGCACGGACTTCGGCTTCGTGCGGCATCTGGCGGAGAGCGGGGCCGTGCCCGACGACGTGACCGTGGTCGTCTTCACCCCGGCCAAGGCGGAGCTGATCGAGCGGACCTTCGAGTCCGTCGCGGGAATGGACCGGGTGGTCGTCCACCTCTACATCCCGACCGCGCCCGTCTGGCGCGACGTCGTCCTCGGCCGCAGCCGGGCCGAGGTGCACGGCGTGGTGCTGGACGCCGCGCGGCAGATGGACCGGCTGGCGCGGGCCAGGCCCGGGGCGGACATCCGGTTCGAGTTCTCTCCCGAGGTCTTCATCCTGACCGAGCCCGACTACGTGCTGGAGATCTGCAACAGCCTCACCGAGCTGTGGGACGCCTCGCCGGACCGGCCGGTCATCCACAACCTGCCGGCCACGGTGGAGATCGCGACACCGAACGTGTACGCGGACCAGATCGAGTACATGCACCGCCATCTGGACCGGCGCGACTCCGTGATCCTCTCCGTCCACCCGCACAACGACCGCGGTACGGGCGTGGCCTGCGCGGAGCTCGCCGTACTGGCGGGGGCGCAGCGGGTGGAGGGCTGCCTGTTCGGCAACGGGGAGCGCACCGGCAACGTCGATCTGGTCAACCTGGCCCTCAATCTGCACGCCCAGGGTGTCGACCCGATGATCGACTTCTCGGACATCGACGAGATCCGCCGCACGGTCGAGCACTGCAACCGGCTGCCGGTGCCGCCACGCCATCCGTACGGCGGCGACCTGGTGTACACCGCGTTCTCGGGCACCCATCAGGACGCGATCAGCAAGGGGTTCGCGCACCATGCCGACAGCGGTTCGCAGCTGTGGTCGGTGCCGTACCTGCCGATCGATCCGGCGGACGTGGGGCGGACGTACGAGGCGGTCATCCGGGTCAACAGCCAGTCCGGCAAGGGCGGCATCGCCCACCTGCTGCGGAGCAACCACGAGGTGGACCTGCCGGCCCGGATGCGGGCGGACTTCTCCCGTACGGTGCAGGAAGCGACGGACGACAGCGGTCTGGAGGCCACGCCCAAGGACCTGTGGGACCTGTTCGACGCGACGTATCTGGCCCCCGGCCGGGACGGCTCGGTCGCCCTGACCTCCTGGTCGGCGGAGAGCGGCCCGGCGGGTGAGCACCGCTTCGTCTGCACGCTGCGGGTGGACGGACGCGAGGGCGACTACGAGGGCACGGGCGGCGGTGCGGTGTCCGCGTTCACGGACGCGCTGGAGGGCGCCGGGGTGACGGTCACGGTCCTCGACTTCGCGGAGCACGGGGCCGCCGGGGGGCCGGTCACGGCGTACGCGGAGTGCCGGGTCGGCGAGCGGGTGCGCTGGGGCGCGGGCCAGGACACGTCGGGCGTGGCCGCGTCGGTGGCGGCGGTGCTGTCGGCGGTGAACCGGGCGGAACTCCGAGCCGCTCCGGGCGGGGCAGAAGCCCGTCCGGCGATCGAGGACACCGTTTGAGCCCGTCCGGCGGTTGAGGACACCCGGGCGGGCCGCGCGCGCAAAGGGGCGCGCACCCCGGCCGGGTGGGGGGAATGTGGGCGCCGGCCGGGATGCACGGGCGGGGGAAATCGGCTGCTGGGTTACTACTTGTACGCGCCGAACGCCTTCGTGAAGGCGAGCGGCTCCTGCGCGATCGAACTGCACGAGGCATCCGCGGACGGCTTCGACCCGCCCGCGCACTCCTTGTCCCGCGTGCCCGACCACATGGCCAGCCAGGCGAGGCCCTTCTCCTTGGCGAAGGTCACCAGCTGGGTGGCGTCCTCCACCTTGAAGATCTCCGTGGCCACGTCGTTCACGCCGATCATCGGCGTGACGGCGACGGTCTTCCACGCGTCCGCGTCGGAGAGGCCCAGCACGCCCTTGATCTGGGCCTGGGTGGCCGTCGCCGCCTGGATGGCGTACGTGCCCATGTCGCCGCTGTACGAGGCGCCGTAGTCCATCGCCATGACGTTGACCGCCCCGACGTCCACGCCGTTCTTCTTCGCGTCGGCGATCAGGTCCACGCCGGGCTGGGTCAGACCCTCGGGCATCACGGGCAGGGTGAAGGAGACGTCCAGGCCGGGGTGGGACTTCTGGAGCTGGGCGATGGCCTGGGAGCGACGGGAGTTGGCTGCCGTGTCGGGCAGCGCCCCTCCCTCGATGTCGAAGTCGACCTTGGTCAGCTTGTACGTGTCGACGACCTTGCCGTACGCCGTCGCCAGGTCGGCGGCCGAGGCGCAGTTCAGTGCCAGCTCGGATCCGGCGGCACCGCCGAAGGAGACCCGGACGTCC
>NZ_JAELVH010000263.1 GCF_019399235.1 Streptomyces poriferorum
CGCCGCCCGCCACGGACTGACCGTGAGCGGAGCCCGTCCGACGCTGCCGGTGTACGTCCGGCAGCTGTGGGGGCGGCGGCACTTCATCACGGCGTTCGCCACTGCCAAGCTCACCGCCCAGTACAGCCAGGCGAAGCTCGGCCAGATCTGGCAGATCATGACGCCGCTGCTGAACGCGGCGGTCTACTACTTCATCTTCGGCGTCCTGATGAAGACGAAGCAGGGCGTCAGCGACTTCGTCCCGTTCCTGGTCACCGGCGTCTTCATCTGGACCTTCACCAGTACCTCGATCACCGCCGGCACCCGTGCGATCAGCGGCAACATCGGCCTCGTACGGGCCCTGCACTTCCCCCGGGCCTCGCTGCCGATCGCGATGGCCCTGCAACAGCTCCAGCAGCTGCTGTTCTCACTGGCCGCGCTGGTACTGATCCTGCTGGCCGTCGGCCAGTACCCGCAGCCGGCCTGGCTGCTGGCGGTACCGGCCCTGGCCCTGCAGGCGGTGTTCAACACCGGTGTCTCGATGGTCTTCGCCCGGCTGGCTGCCCGGACCCCGGACATCTCCCAGCTGATGCCCTTCATCCTGCGCACCTGGATGTACGCCTCGGGCGTCATGTGGAGCCTCGACAAGAGCCTGGCGGGCGACCGGGTCCCGTACCTGGCGAAGCTGGCGCTGGAGATCAATCCGGCCGCCGTCTACATCGACCTGATGCGATTCGCCCTCATCGACAGCTTCCACGGCTCGCAGCTTCCGCCGCATGTGTGGGCCGTCGCCACCGGCTGGGCGCTGGTGTGCGGCGTGGGCGGGTTCGTCTACTTCTGGCAGGGCGAGGAGAGTTACGGACGTGGCTGAGAGCACGGATTCCGCGGTACCGACGGTCGTCGTCGACGACGTCCACATCACGTACAAGGTCAACGGCGCCCGTACGGGCAAGGGCAGCGCCACTTCGGCCCTCAGCCGGATCGTCTCGCGCCGGCAGGCCCCCGGGGTGCGCGAGGTGCACGCGGTGAAGGGGGTGAGCTTCGCCGCGTACAAGGGAGAGGCGATCGGCCTGATCGGCTCCAACGGCTCGGGGAAATCGACCCTGCTCAAGGCGATCGCCGGACTGCTGCCCGCCACGAAGGGCCGCGTCCACACCCAGGGCCAGCCCTCGCTGCTCGGGGTGAACGCGGCGCTGATGAGCGATCTGACCGGCGAGCGCAACGTCGTGCTCGGCGGCCTCGCGATGGGCATGAGCCGCGAGGAGATCCGCGAACGCTACGCCGGCATCGTCGACTTCTCCGGCATCAACGAGAAGGGCGACTTCATCACGCTACCGATGCGCACGTACTCCTCCGGCATGGGCGCCCGGCTGCGCTTCTCCATCGCGGCCGCCAAGGACCACGACGTCCTCCTGATCGACGAGGCACTCTCCACGGGCGACGCCCGCTTCCAGCGGCGCAGCAAGGACCGGATCATCGAACTGCGCAAGCAGGCCGGCACGGTCTTCCTGGTCAGCCACCACAACAAGTCGATCACCGAAACCTGCGACCGGGCGATCTGGCTGGAGGCGGGGACTCTACGGATGGACGGCCCGGCGAAGGAGGTCGTCGCAGCGTACGAGCGCTTCACCGGCAAAAAGTAGCCCCGGCCGACACATCGACGTCAGTCGGCATCTGAAGCCCCACCCGACGCTTCGATCATTTCAAGCCCGTCCGGCGATTGAGGACAAACCCCCGGCCCCGGACGGGCCGCACACTCTCCGGCCCGTCCGGCCCGAGGACAAGGCGGCCACCGGTACGCACCGGCAGCCGCCCACCGCTCACCCCCGCACGCTACGCGTGCGTCCGCAGCAGCGTCCGCATCGTCCGCATCGCCACCGACAGGTTCGCCAGGTCGAACGCGTCCGACCCCTGGATCTCCTCCAGCGTGGAGCGCGAGCGCGACAGGATCGCCGCGTTCTTCTCCTCCCACGCCCCGAACCGCTCCTCGGGCGAGGAGGACCCGTTGCCCACGCTCAGCACGTCGCCCGTGAGCGCCGCGTGCGCCGCGTACAGGTCCTCGCGGATGGAGGCGCGGGCCATCGACTGCCAGCGGTCCGCCCGCGGCAGCTCGATGATCCGGTCCATCAGCTGCGTGATGCCCAGCCGGTCCGCGAGGTCGTAGTACACCTCGGCGACGGACAGCGGGTCCTTGCCCGTGCGGTCGGCGATCGCCACGATGTCGAGCGCCGGGAACGCCGACGAGAATCCGGCGACACGCTGCGCGAGCGCGTCCGGGACACCCGCCTCGGTGAGCTCGTCCAGGATTCCCTGGTACCACTCCTGGTCCGCGCCCATCAGCATCTTGGGCAGCTCGGCCCAGACCTGATCGACACCGTCGCGGAAGAAGTCGATCGTCGCGGCGATCTCCAGCGGCTGCGGCCGGTTGCCGAGCAGCCAGCGCGAGCCGCGCTCGACGAGCCGTCGCGAGTGCAGCCGGATCCGGGTCTGCACATCGGCCGCGACCTCGTTGTCGAGCGCCTCGACGGCGTCCCACACCTCACCGAGGCCGAAGATCTCCCGGGCCGCGAACTGAGCGCGGACGATCTCCGCGATCGAGGCACCGGTCTCTTCCCGCAACCGGTGCAGGAACGTCGAACCGCCGCTGTTCACCGTGTCGTTCACCAGGACCGTGGTGATGATCTCGCGCCGCAGCGCGTGCCCGTCGACCGCGTCCGGGTAGCGCTCGCGCAGCTGCTGCGGGAAGTAGGCGTGCAGCAGCTTCTGCAGATGCGGGTCGTCGGGCAGGTTCGTCCCGATCAGTTCCTGCGCCGCCGTGATCTTCGTGTAGGCGAGCAGGACAGCCAGCTCGGGCTGGCTGAGCCCCTTGCCGGCGTTGAGCAGTTCACGGATCTGCCGGTCGGTGGGCAGGAACTCCAGGGCCCGGTCGAGGTACCCGTCGCGGCCCAGCCGGCGCATGAAACGCTGCTGGGCGTGGAGCAGGGAGGGCGCCTGGGCCACCGAGTTGGCGAGTGCGGTGTTCTGCGCGTAGTTGTTGCGCAGCACCAGGTGGCCGATCTCGTCCGTCATCTCGGCGAGCAGCTTGTTGCGCTGCTTGACCGTCATGTCGCCGTCCCGCACCAGGCCGTTGAGCAGGATCTTGATGTTCACCTCGTGGTCGGAGGTGTCCACACCGGCGCTGTTGTCGATCGCGTCGGTGTTGATCCGGCCGCCGGTACGGGCGAACTCGATACGGCCGAGCTGGGTGGCCCCGAGGTTGCCGCCCTCGCCGACGACCTTGGCGCGCAGGTCCTCGCCGTTGACGCGGATCGCGTCGTTGGCCTTGTCACCGACGTCCGCGTTCGACTCGGCGGACGACTTGATGTACGTACCGATGCCGCCGTTCCACGCAAGGTCGACGGGGGCCTTGAGGATGGTCTGCATCAGGTCGGCGGGCGTCATCTTGGTGACCCCGGCCTCGATGCCGAGCGCCTCGCGCATATGGGCGTTGACCGGAATCGACTTGGCGCTGCGCGGGTGGATGCCGCCGCCGGCGGAGATCAGCGACTTGTCGTAGTCGGCCCAGGAGCTGCGCGGCAGGTCGAAGAGGCGGCGCCGCTCGGCGTACGAGGTCGCGGCGTCCGGCTTCGGGTCGATGAAGATGTGCCGGTGGTCAAAGGCCGCAACGAGGCGGATGTGCTCGGAGAGCAGCATCCCGTTGCCGAAGACGTCGCCGGACATGTCGCCGACGCCGACGACGGTGAAGTCCTCGGTCTGCGTGTCGTGGCCGAGCTCCCGGAAGTGCCGCTTGACGGACTCCCAGGCACCGCGGGCGGTGATGCCCATGCCCTTGTGGTCGTAGCCGGCCGAACCACCGGAGGCGAACGCGTCACCGAGCCAGAAGCCGTAGGCGACGGCGACCTCGTTGGCGATGTCGGAGAACTTCGCGGTGCCCTTGTCGGCGGCGACGACGAGGTAGGTGTCGTCCTCGTCGTGCCGGACGACGTCCTTGGGCGGCACGACCTCGCCGGCCACCATGTTGTCGGTGATGTCGAGCAGCGCCGAGATGAAGGTGCGGTACGAGGCGATGCCCTCGGCCATCCAGGCGTCACGGTCGACGGACGGGTCCGGCAGCTGCTTGGCGACGAAGCCGCCCTTGGCGCCGACCGGCACGATGACGGTGTTCTTCACCATCTGCGCCTTGACCAGGCCGAGGATCTCCGTACGGAAGTCCTCACGCCGGTCCGACCAGCGCAGACCACCGCGGGCGACCTTGCCGAAGCGCAGGTGGACGCCCTCGACGCGCGGCGAGTAGACCCAGATCTCGAACGCCGGGCGGGGCGCGGGGAGGTCCGGGATCGACTGCGGGTCGAACTTCATCGACACGTAGTTGTGCGGCTTGCCGCTCTCCGCGCGCTGGAAGAAGTTGGTGCGCAGGGTGGCCTTGATGACGGTGAGGAAGGACCGCAGGATCCGGTCCTCGTCGAGCGAGGCGACCTGGTCCAGGGCGCCGTCGAGTTCTTCGAGGAGCCCGTCGGTCAGCTCCGTACCGGCGCTCTGCCGCTCCGGCGACATCCGGGCCTCGAACAGCGAGACCAGCAGCCGGGTGGTGTGGACGTTGTTCTGGAGGGTGCTCTCCATGTAGTCCTGGCTGAAGGTCGATCCGGCCTGGCGCAGGTACTTGGCGTAGGCGCGCAGCACCATGGCCTGCCGCCAGTTCAGACCGGCGCTCAGCACCAGCGCGTTGAAGCCGTCGTTCTCCGCCTCGCCGGTCCAGACGGCGGCGAACGCCTCCTGGAACCGTTCCCGGGCGTCGTCGGCGAGGTAGCCGCCGTTGGCCGTGGCCTGCGGCATCCGCAGCCCGAAGTCGTAGATCCAGGCGTGCGTACGGTCCGCGCAGCGCAGCTCGTACGGACGCTCGTCGACGACCTCGACACCGAGTCGCTGGAGCGCCGGCAGGACGGCGGACAGGGAGACCTGCTCACCGGTCCGGTAGATCTTGAACCTGCGCTCGCCGGGGGCGGCGCCGACCGGTTCGTACAGGCTGAGGGCGAAGTCCTTCTCGTCCTCCTTGAGGGCTTCGAGGTGGACCAGGTCGGCCACGGCGGAGCGCGGCGAGTGGTCGGCCTTGTAACCCTCGGGGAACGAGTGCCCGTATTGACGCAGCAGCTCGGCGGCGCGTTCCTCACCGCATTCGGCGCCCAGCGCCTCCTGGAAGCCGTCGGCCCAGGACCGGGCGGCCTCGACGAGCCGGGCCTCGATGCGGTCGGCCTCGGCGTCGGTGAGGCTGGGCAGCTCGCTGCCCGGGGCGACCCGGACGACGAAGTGCAGCCTGGACAGGATCGACTCGGTGTTCCAGGCGGTGAAGTCGACACTGGTGCCGTTCAGCTCCTCCTTGAGGATGTCGATCAGCCGCAGGCGCACACCGGTGGTGTAGCGGTCGCGCGGCAGGTAGACGATCGCGGAGTAGTAGCGCCCGTACTCGTCCTGGCGCAGGTAGAGCCGGAGCCGGCGCCGCTCCTGGAGGTAGAGCACCGAGGTGACGACGGAGCGCAGCTGGTCGGGCGGCGTCTGGAAGAGCTCGTCGCGCGGGTACGTCTCCAGGATCTGCAGCAGGTCGCGGCCGTCGTGGCTGTTGTACGAGAAGCCCGCGCCCTCCAGCACCTCGGCGACCTTGCGGCGGATGACGGGCACCCGGCGCACGGACTCGGTGTAGGCGGCGGACGAGAACAGTCCGAGGAAGCGGCGCTCACCGATGACGTTGCCGTCGGCGTCGAACTTCTTCACGCCGACGTAGTCGAGGTAGCTGGGACGGTGCACGGTCGCCCGGCTGTTGGCCTTGGTCAGGACGAGGAGCTTGTGCTCACGGGCCTTGGCGCGGACATCGGCGGGCAGCCGGTCGAAGGAGGGGCTGACCGGGTGTGCCTCGTCCTCGCTGTGCTTCGGGTCGGCGCGCAGGATACCGAGGCCGGTGCCGGGCACGGCGGCCAGCGCGTCGCTGTCCTTCAGCTCGTACTCGCGGTAGCCGAGGAAGGTGAAGTGGTCGGCGGCGAGCCAGCGCAGCAGCTCCCGCGCCTCGTTCACCTCGTCGTCGGCGAGGTCGTCGAGCGGCTCGCCCGGCAGGTCGTCGGCGATGCGCAGCGCGGCGTCCCGCATCTTCTCCCAGTCCTCGACGGTCTCCCGTACGTCGGACAGGACCCGCAGGAGGTCGAGCTGGATCTGCTTGAGGTCGGCGCGGTCGGTCTCGCGGTCGATCTCGACGTGGATCCAGGACTCGACGACCGCGTCGTGCGGCAGCTCGGCCTTGGCGTCCTTCGCCCCCTTGGCGTTCTTCCGGCCGGCCTGGGGGTCCGTCGAGATGCCGACGCCCTCGGTGAGGACCTCGATCAGCTTGCCGGTCACATCGCGCCGGACGATGACCTGCGGGTGGATCACGACATGGATGCCGCGGCCCTGGCGGGACAGCTCGTTGGTGACGGAGTCGACCAGGAACGGCATGTCGTCGGTGACGACCTCGACGACGGAGTGGCTGCAGGTCCAGCCGTTCTCCTCGACGGTCGGGGTGTGCACCCGGACGTTGGCCGTGCCCTGCGGGCGGTCCTCGGCGAGCCGGTAGTGGGAGGAGGCGGCGCCGAAGACGTCGACCGGGTCCCGGCCCGCGATGTCCTCCGGAGCGGTGTGGAGGTAGTAGCGCTGGAGGTAGGCGAGCAGCACGTCCTGACGCGAACGCTCCTGCCCGGCCCCGGTGCCGTCGTCGGCGCCGGTCGCCGCGACCTTCACCCGGGGGCTACCGCCCGGGCCACCGAGACCACCGCCCGGGCTGTTGTCAGCTACCTTGGCAGCCCGTGCGAGCAGCTCGGCCTTGGCTTCGTCCAGCTTGGTCTGCATGTCCTCTGGCTCCTGTCGCGCGCCGTTGCGTGACGTAGGTGAAAAAGACGGCGTACCGCCACGACACGGGGTTTCCGGTCTGAGACGACGCTATGCCGCAATGAGAGACGCCCGGGACCTTATTGGCCATTTTTGGCGGTCGGGTCGGGCTGGGGGGATCAGTGATGGCCCGGGTGCTGTGGCACTCCGGGCGCAGGCCGGGGGCTTCGCTGCCCCCGAGGCGTATCGCGCTGATCACGGGGTCCAGGCTATCTCGCCCGCCCCCGTAACCGTCACGAGCCGTATGTGTACAAAAGAAGGCCCCGAACTTTGACACTCTGGACAGCGCACAGGCCCTGACTGCCGCACTCTGGTACCGGTAAACAGAACAGGCCGACGCACCGTGGGGAGCCCCGCCATGGCACCGAAGATCCTGATCGTCACCGGCGACGCCGCCGAGTCCCTCGAAGTCCTCTATCCGTACCAGCGGCTGCGCGAGGAGGGTTACGAGGTCCATATCGCCGCCCCCTCCCGCAAGACGCTCCGCTTCGTGGTCCATGACTTCGAGCCCGGCTTCGACACCTACACCGAGAAGCCCGGCTACACCTGGCCCGCCGACCTCGCCTTCTCCGAGGTCGACCCGGACGACTACGTGGCCCTGGTCGTCCCGGGCGGGCGCGCTCCCGAATACCTGCGCAACGACGCCGATCTCCGCACGATCCTCTCCGCGTTCTTCGACACGGACCGCCCGGTGGCCCAGATCTGCCACGGCCCGCTGATGACCGCGGCGGCCGGCGCGCTGAAGAACCGCCGGGTCACGGCCTATCCCGCGCTGGAGCCGGACATGGAGACGGCCGGGGCCGCCTTCGAGGACACCGAGGTCGTGGTGGACGGCACCCTGGTCTCGTCCCGCGCCTGGCCGGACCACTCGGCCTGGATGCGTGAGTTCCTGACCGTGCTCCGCACCAAGGCCCCGGTGACCTGAGCCCCGTCCCCGTCCTCGCGGCCCGGCCGCCCGGGACCGTCGGCTACTCGCTCAGCCGCTGGGCGAGGGCCGCGGCCTCGACCAGGGTGTCCACGACGGGCACCCCTGCCGCCTCCAGGCTGCTCCGGCTGTGCGAACCGCCGGTGAAGAGCACCGCCTTCGCTCCGACATGGGCCGCGGCCACCGCGTCGTCCACGGCGTCACCGATGACCACCGTGTACTCGGGCGATATCCCGTCCAGCGCCGCGAAGTGCCGCTCCATGTGCTGCGCCTTGCTGCCGCCGGACGGCCCGGTGCGCCCGTCGACGCGCACGAAGTGCCGCTCGATGCCGTATCCCCGCACGACGGGGACCAGGTGCTCGTGCCCGTACATGCTCAGCAGGGACTGGCTCCGGCCGGCCAGCTGCCACTGTGCGAGCAGTTCCGCGGCCCCCGCGGTCAGTCCGCAGGCCTCGCGCTGCTCCGTGTAGTGACGGTGGAAGACCCCGTCCATCCGCTCCCACTCGACCTCCGTGGGCAGCCGGCCCATCAGGCGCTCGTAGAAGCGGGGTATCGGGACGCAGTACGTCTCGCGGTACTGCTCCAGGGTGATCGGCGCCAGGCCGATCTCGGCGAACGCGGCGTTCGTCGCGCCGACGACCGCGATGTTGTCGTCGAGCAGAGTGCCGTTCCAGTCCCAGACCAGATGCGTGCGGTGCTTCCCGTTCGTCCCCATGCGAGAAAAATACCCGCTGCCACTGACAACCGGACGAACAGCCCTTCGCACGGCCCTCCACGGGCCCCGCTCACCCGATCAGATTCGGGATCTCCTGAATGCCGAACCACAGGAGCTCGTGGTCCTCGGCGCCGTCGACGGTGAACTGGGCGTCGTCGTCCCCGAGGTCCGCCGCTCCCAGGGCAGCCGCGGCGGCCGCCGTGCACGTCGACTCGGACGAGGCGGACAAGGACGTCACGGCCGCCGCGGCTGGCGGAGGCGATGGTGACCTCACCGAGCGAGGAGGCGTCCAGGATGTGGTCCGGGTCGGCGACCGCTGCCCCGTCCGGCACGTCGACGGCGACGACGACACGCCGGCGGACGGCTCCGGGGTCCCCCGCGATCAGCCGCAGCGATGCGGACGCGGCCCGGTTGAGCGCCGCGTACTCCAGCTCCTCGATGTCGTCGGAGACGTACCACTCCCGCAGCGCGGGGGTCACCGCGTAGGCGGTCAACGGGCCTGGGCCGACCTCGCCGGCCCGGTGCGCCG
>NZ_JAELVH010000264.1 GCF_019399235.1 Streptomyces poriferorum
GGTCGGCGGAGTGGAGGGCCGGGTGGGATCGAAGACGAACCTGCAGCCGGGCTTGCCGGTGCCGGGAACCCAGTCGGACTGGAGCGTCCCGTCCTCGGCCTGAGCCTTCCAGGAGAAGTTGCCGTTGCCCATGGACAGGTAGGGGGTCAGCTCGGCTTTGGTGACCTTCAGTTTGGCTACGGTGCCGGAGGTGACGGAAACCCATTTGCTGACGACGAGTACGCCGTTGGGGTCGTCGTTGGGGTGGTGGCCGGTGGGCCAGAGGTTGAACTGGGCCTTGACGGTGCCGCCGTCGGGATCGGAGACCTTCGCCGTGAGGTAGATGTCGGTGTTGCCGATCAGCCCGTAGGGGGCGGTGTCGCCGCAGCCGGCGGAGTTCTTGGTGCTGGGGATGGTGTCAAGGCCGGAGGGCGGGTTGGGGGTGGTGTTGTAGGTGGTGGAGAGCACGGCGCTGCTGGCGGTGAACCGCTTGTACGCGTACGCGTCGCCTTCGGTGGTGGCGCGCAGGCCGACGGTGATGTTGTGCCAGTGCCCAGTGGCAGCGTCCTTGGCTGCGTCGGTGACGTCGAAGGCGAGGTTGCCGGCCGGGCAGGCCGAGGACCACCCCTTGGCGTCGGAGACGGTGTCCAGCTTCCTCGACCACGACGGCTGGTTGTTCCAGGTATTCGACGAGGTGATGGTGCTGGTCAGCCACGCCTGCACTTCACGCTTGGTGCACGAGTAGGAGTAGCTGTTCTTGATCCGGAAGGTGGAACTGGAGATCACCTTCTTGGTGCTCCAGAGGTTGTCCGAGTCCATCCGGAAGAAGGAACGCGAGGTGCCGTCGCCGGGGTTGCCGACACGTGCTGAGCTCGTGGTCTTGTTGCCGTCACCTTCGTCCCAGCCGTTGCCGTTGTAGTAGGCGGTGTTGGGCGAGCTGCTGTAGGCGATGGTCCACGCTTCGCGTGAGCCGGAGACCGACGGGTCGATGTAGACGGGATACGTGGTGTCCGCGCCTTTGAGGACGTCCGTGTCCGGAGTGAGCGACAGGGAGCCGTCGGCAATCTCGACGTCCATGGCGGCCTGCTGTGCTCCGTAGGGGGCCTCCAGTTCGTGTGCCTGGGGCGGAGCTGTGGGCTCGCTGCTGCGGGCGGCAACCGGCTGCGTGCTGTCCCACATCATCGGAGTGGGGGCGGTGAAGACCTCCTGGCCGGCGGGGTTGACGGCACGGATGTTGCCGTGCGCGTCTGCGTTCACCGTCAGTCCGTCGGTGGTCAGCGGGAGCTTGATCTCCGCCAGTGCCGGGTTTGCGGCGCCCAGGGCGCTCTTGACCACGAGTAGTTGTCCGAAGCCGGCAGAGCCCGCCTTGAGCTTCAGGTCGACATCTTCCAGGACGTTTGCGTAGGTGACGGAGTCGCCGTCCACGGTCGGCTTGGGCAGCGGCTTGGGCCAACTCCACGACATGCTGCGGCCGTCGCGCATGACGGTGGCGAGTGGTCCGTTGCCACCACCGGAGAATTGCACGCCCACTTCCGTGGCCTTCGGCGAGTAGGAGCCGTCGCTGTTGGCCTTGAGGGTCGTGTCGATCTCTACGAGGGATCCGGACTTCCGCACGAACTGCGGCAGCGTGTAGGTGTCCTGAGTGAATGATCCGTCAGGATTCGCGAACAGCTGCGTGGTTTCGGTCCTGCGGGACAGCAATTCAGCTGGCTCACCGGAGCTGACGGCTCTACTCAGAGCACTATCTTCTTCGGAGTTACGCTCGAGGCTCGTAGGCGATGTGGCCGGATTACTCTCATCGGCGATAGCGGGCAAGGCAGTTACGGCGGGCATCACTACAACAAGAGCTGCCACTGCTGCCATTGATATACGCAGGGGCACCGAACGCCCCGTTCTCTCTCGCGGACTTTCCACTTGGGTTCCCTTTCGGACCGTACACATCTTTCCGGCGCACCATACAGGGCAATGAGCTGACGTCCGGACGCAGATCCGATACCCCAATGCACCCTAAATATCCCATTACAGTGCGTATTTGCGTTACGACCACCAAGGTGGCGAGTAGCTGCCTCATGGAGGCACTTTCAGCAGGTCAAGAGCGCATCTGGCTCCGTCCGCAGCGACACCGAAAAGGCGCAAAGCACCCGTCTCGCCCCATCTTGATCATTTTCGCTTACAGGTTGGTTAAGGAATTGCATTTACGCCTACCGATTCGACCGTGGAGCCGAGGTCCGGTGTTAACGTCCCTGGGTTAATCGACCCTGCGCTTCTCCTGTTGGGGGAATTTGTGTCCAGATTGCTGACTGGGGGTACCCGCCTCTCTCGGCGTGGTGCCAGAAGACGTGTCGCGAGAGTGCGGCTGATCGCCGCGTCTCTCGCGGTGTATCTCTTCGCGGGCCTGCTTGGGGGACCAGTGGCCGCTGCAGCGGAGCTGAGTCTTTCGAAGCTTCGGAAACCGGACCCGGTATCTACGTCGAATGTGACGAAGCATCAAATTGCAAAGCCTGACCAGGCCGCGCAGAACGCCTGGAAGTCCGCACCGGAGATAGCGTGGCCGAAGCCCGGGACGGGCACGGTGACCCTCCCCAAGTCTGGTTCCGTCAGCGCGGGTTCACCGGCGGTACGCATCGGTCGCACCCCTGACAAGGGCCGTAGCGCCACTGCCGGGCCGGAACGCGCGCAGGTTCAGTTGCTGGACCGCAAGACCGCCGGGAAGCTCGGCGTCGAGGGCGTGCTGTTCGCCGTCCAACCCGTTGCCGGTGCGAAGGGCTCGGTCGATGTGAAGGTCGACTACTCCGGTTTCCGGCATGCGTACGGAGGCGACTGGGCTGCTCGTCTCGTGCTGCGCCCGCTGCCGTCCTGCGCCCTGGTGACACCTGAGGCAAAGGGCTGCCGACTCGGCAAGGCCCTGGAAACGGCCAACGACACCAAGGGCGGCACGCTCACAGCGTCCGTCGCGCTCCCTGCCGCAGACCCTGCGGACGATGTGGCATCAGCTGATGAGGCAGCGTCGGCGCCGGTGAGCAAGGCCCTCTCCGGTCAGCGCTCGGTTACTGGTCTGTCCGCTGATGGGGGCACGGTGCTGCTGGCCGCGACGGCTGCTGCATCGGGTTCCTCCGGTGACTTCGGGGCCACCTCGCTCGCTCCGTCGGGCTCCTGGTCGGCCGGTGGAAGCAACGGCGGGTTCTCCTGGGCCTACGACATCGACACCCCGGAGGTATCCGGAGGTGTGGAGCCGGATCTGAGCCTGTCGTACTCCTCGCAGGCGGTTGACGGCCGCACCGCGGCGACGAACAACCAGGCCAACTGGATCGGCGACGGCTGGTCCATGGAGCCGGGCTACATCGAGCGCCAGTACGTCTCCTGCACCGACGACACATCCGGCAGCAACACCACCGCCAAGGTCGGCGACCTGTGCTGGAGGAAGGACAACGCCGTCCTCAACCTCGGCGGCCAGACGAACACCCTGGTCAAGGACGACACCACCGGCGAGTGGCACCTGGAAAGTGACGACGGCAGCAAGGCCGAGAAGTTCACCAACACCGCACTGGCCAACGGCGACGACAACGGGGAGTACTGGCGGATCACGACGCCGGACGGCACCCGCTACTACTTCGGCTACAACCACGCGCCCGGCTGGACGTCCGCCAAGGATGAGACCAACTCGGCCTGGACGGTCCCGGTGTTCGGGAACCAGAGCGGCGAGCCCTGCCACGCCACCGAGTTCAAGGACTCCTGGTGCCAGCAGGCGTGGCGGTGGAATCTTGATCTGGTCATCGACCCGCACGGCGATGCCATGTCCTATTACTGGGGCAAGGAAACGAACTACTACGGCCGCAACGTCAATGACTCCACCGGCGCCTCCACCGCCACTGTCTACGACCGCGGCGGCTACCTCAAGCGCATCGAGTACGGCCTTCGGACCACCAATTACTACGCCCCCGCGGCCAAAGTCGACTTCACCGTGTCGGAGCGCTGTCTGAGCACCTGCACCACCTTCGACTCCGCCAACGCGAAGAACTGGCCGGACGTACCGTTCGACCAGTACTGCGCCTCCGGGACCGAGTGCACGAGCCGCTTCTCGCCGTCGTTCTGGACCCGCAAGCGCCTGACGAAGATCGACACCTCGATCGCCACCGGCGGGGCGTTCAAGCCCGTGGACAGCTGGGCACTGACCCAGCAGTTCCCCTCCACCGGCGACGGCACCTCGCCCGCCCTGTGGCTGGCATCGATCACTCGCACCGGGCACACGGGCACCGGCGACGTCACCCTGCCGTCGGTCGCCACCTACGGCGTCAAGCTGGCCAACCGCGTCGAGGGCGCCACCACCGGCGGTGACCCCGACCCGGTGCCCCCGATGATCCGCTACCGCCTCTACGCCATCAAGACGGAGACGGGCGGAACGCTCGGGGTCACCTACTCCCCGGCGGACTGCAAGGCCGGTGACGTACCGGCCCCGGCTACCAACACCCGCCGCTGTTACCCGGTCATCTGGTCGCCTCCGGACGCCCCGGCCGAGAACTACGAACCGTATCTGGACTGGTTCCACACCTACGTGGTCACCCAGGTCCTGGAGTCCGACAACACCGCCGGCGCACCGGTGAAGGAGACGGACTACACCTACCTGGACGGTCTGGCCTGGGGGAAGGCGGAGGACGAGTTCACCAAGTCCAAGTACCTCACCTACGGCGACCGCAAGGGCTACGGCCGTGTCCAGGTCCGTACCGGTGCCCCGGCCGACGGTGAGCAGACCCTGAAGGAGTACCGCTACTTCCGTGGCATCGACGGAGCCGACGTCGCCGACCACGAGGGCATCAAGGTCGCAGACCACCCCGCCTTCGCCGGTATGACCCGCGAAGAAGCCACATTCAACGGGGACGGCGGCTCGCTGACCACCACCACCGCCTACCAGCCCTGGCACAGTGCCGCCACCGCCGACCAGGCCCGCACCGGTCTGTCGACGCTGCATGCCTATGCGACCGGGAACGCGTCGGAGAAGACCCGTACGGCGGTCGGCACCGGCTGGCGCTCCACCCAGGTCGACCGGAAGTTCGACGGCTACGGCCAGATCACCTCGGAGTCCGCACTCGGCGACACCGCCAAGACCGGCGACGAGAAGTGCACCACGACCACGTACGCCCGCAACACCACGCTGAACATCCTCACCCTGATCAAGGAGAACCGGACGGTCGCCAAGGCGTGCGGCACCAGCCCATCACTGCCCGCAGACCTGGTCTCGGTGGAGCGGCACTACTACGACAACGCCACCTCCCTGGACACCGCGCCCACCAAGGGCGACGTCACCAGGCTGGAGGAACAGGACGAGGCCGGCACCGGCTACCTGACCACCTCCACCGACACCTACGACATCCACGGCAGGGAGCTGACCAGCACCGACGCCCTGGGCGCCGCCACCACCACCGCCTACACCCCCGCCACCGGTGAGGCGGCGACCAAGAAGACCGAGACCAACGCGCTCGGCCACATCACCACTACCGAGTACGATCCGGCCCGAGGCGTTGCCACCGCCAACATCGACCCCAACGGCAAGCGCACCGACGCCGTGCACGACGGCCTCGGCCGCGTACTGAAGGTGTGGTCTCCCGGATGGGCCAAGGCCGACCACGCGGACCAGCCCTCACAGCAGTACAGCTACAAGATCTCCAAGACCGAGCCGAACGCCGTCACCACCAACGTGCTGAAGCGCGACGGCAGTTACGCGACCGGCTACACGCTGTACGACGGACTGATGCGCGAGCGGGAGACGCAGGCCCCCGCGGTCGGCACCGCCAACCGGATCATCACCGAGAAGAAGTACGACACCCGCGGTTTCACCTGGAAGACCTACGGCGCCTATTACGCGGACGGTGCTCCCTCGGCCACGCTGGTGACCGGCGCGGACAACCAGATCCCAGCCGCCGTGGAGAACGTCTACGACGGGCTCGGCCGGGTGACCGCAGCCATCTCCCGCAAGCTCGGCGACGAGCAGTGGCGCACCACCACCGCCTTTGACGGCGACCGCACCACCGTCATCCCCCCGTCAGGCGCCACCGCCACGACCACCATCGTGGACGCGCTCGGGCGCACCACGGACCTCCTGGAATACACGAACGCCGCGCGCACCACGTCGCAGAAGACGACGTACAGCTACGGCAAGTACGACGAGCCGGCCAAGGTCACCGACCCGTCCGGCAACGAGTGGACCTACGCCTTCGACGGCCGCGGCCAGCAGATCAAGGCCGACGACCCGGACAAGGGCCTGGTCACCACCGGCTACGACAAGGCCGGCCAGGCAACCAGCAGCACCGACGAGCGCGGCACCACGCTGACCACGGTCTACGACAAACTCGGCCGGCAGACCGAGCTGAAGCAGGGCAGCACGTCGCTGGCGAAGTGGACCTACGACACGCTCGCCAAGGGCCAGCAGACCTCCAGCACCCGCTACACGGGCGGCGCGGCCTACACCACCGCCACCGGCGGATTCACCGACCGCTACCAGCCCACCTCCACCACCGTCACCATCCCCTCAGGCGCAGGCAGCCTGGCAGGCAGCTACGGATGGACCTACGGCTACAACGCCGAAACAGGGCTCCTCGACTGGACGATGAACCCGGCGATCGGCGACGTCACCTCGGAACGAGTGACGGTCAACTACAACGGCGATGACCTGCCGATCCGCACCAGCCGAGCCGGCGCAACACTCGTCTCCAACACGCTCTACGACGTGTTCTCCCGCCCCACGCGCACCGAGTTCGGCGTACTGGGCAAGCAGGTCTACCAGTCCCAGATCTACGACGAGTTCACCGGCCTCATGACCCGGCAGACCACCGACCGGGACCTGGCGCCGCAGCGCATCGACGACAGCACCTACAACTACGACCAGGCAGGCAACGTCACCGGCATCACCACCGCCAGCGGCCAGGACACCGCCAGGACCGTCGACACCCAGTGCTTCAGCAATGACCCGCTCGGCCGTCTGACCGAGGCGTGGACGGCGAAGACGGACTGCTCGACGGCACCCTCGGCGACGACGGTGGGCGGCCCGGACACGTACTGGCAGACCTACGGCTACGACGCCCTGGGCAACCGCACCAAGCTCGTCGAGCACGGCACCGGGACCCAGACGGGCACCGACGCCACCACCACCTACACCCACCCCGCCGCCAAGACCGGCCTGCCCCACGCCGTCCAGGAAGCCACCGTCAGCGGCGGCGCGAACAACGGCCAGAAGTCCACGTTCACCTACGACAACACCGGCAACACCACCAAGCGCGTCATCGGCACCCGCAGCCAGGACCTCACCTGGGACGCCGAAGGCCACCTCGCCACCCTCACCGAGAGCGGCAAAACCACCAGCTACCTCTACGACGCCGACGGCAACCGCCTGCTCGCCAAGAACGGCGACGGCACCAGCACCCTCACCCTGCCGAACGGCAACGAGATCACGCTGACCACCACCGGCACCAAAGCCGGCACCCGCTACTACCAGCACAACGGCAACAACGTCGCCGTCCGCACCGGCCAGGGAATCTCCTACCTCTTCGCCGACCACCAGGGCACCTCACTGACCGCGGTCGCACTCACGACCCTGGACATCACCCGCCGCAAACAGGACCCCTTCGGCAAGATCCGCTCCGCCGGCAGCAGCGCATTCCCCGGAACCCAGGGCTTCGTCGGCGGCACCACCGACCCCACCGGCCTCACCCACCTCGGCGCCCGCGAGTACGACCCCAACCTCGGCCGCTTCCTCTCCGTCGACCCCGTCATCGACCACGACGACCCGGCCCAGATGAACGCCTACTCCTACGCCCACAACAACCCGGTCACCCAGTCTGACCCCTCCGGCCTGCGCCCTCTGGGCCCGACCGACGGCGGCACAACCGCCGACTACAAATGGGGCAACGACCGAGGCGTCACGGCTGAGTACACGTACAAGAGCGGCAAGTACGTCTGGACCCAGACACCCAAGAAGGACAAGCCTTCCCGCCAGAAGTACGCCGCGTACAAGGCCAACCCCACCCACTACATGATCGACGACGGTCACGCGAGAGCCCGCGCCAAGCAGCAGGCCGCAGACCGCGCCCAAGCCATCAAGGCAGCCAAGGCCAAGGCCGACGCAGAACGTCGAAAGAAGGACAGCATCTGGGGCAGCATCAAGTCCGGAATCGGGGGCGCTTGGGACAGTGTCAAAAATTCTTCCGTCGGAAACTGGGTTGGAGATAATTGGCGCACCATAGCCGACGTGGCTGCATTCTCCGCATGTTTCGTATCACTCGGAGTATGCGCTCTTGCCGTAGCAGCGGTAATCACAGCAAAGGCTCTGGCTGACCTTTCAACCGGCGGACTCGACTACGCCTCAGAAAATTTCAGCCTAAATATGCAGTACGGTGCAGTTGGGCTTGGCGTTGGCGCGGGGTTCGGCGCGCTGTGGCAGGCAGCAGCAAGAACCGGTCGAATCGTAGAGCACATGCCCATGGGGCGACATGCGAGAACGAGCAGCGGTAGGCATGCCAGACCAAATGGTCGGCATGCACAGCGGCGCGACCCCTTGGTGCGCTCGTTTGAGTTCGCAGGTGGTGGCGGCTTCGGACTCGCGACGTGTGCGGTTCCTTCGGCGGTTAACCCCGGATACTGCTAATGAACGAGGCAAAGGCACAAATGGATACCACCGCAGGTTCGCTCAGATTCGCAGCGCTGGCTGATGCTGCGCTGAGCCAGGCAACCTACCGAGGGTTGGAAACGCCGGCCGTTCGGCCCGAAGCAGACGTTCGACGAGTCGCTTGGTGGCGTGTACGTGGGCTCCAGCGCGCGGCCCACCTTCCGCTGCTCCTCGGCGTGCTGGCTCTCAACGGAGCAGTCCTACTCATCAAGGCCCAGCACCCCCATGCCAGCGTTCCCTTCTGGATCTATTCCTTGCCGCTCCTGACTGCCATCGTCCTCGGCATGACCGGGGTCGGCTGTCGGCGAGCCGTACGGATGGCACGTGCGGCACGGCTACCGGGACAGCGCATGCGCTACACCCTGCTGCACAGTTACGCCTCAGAGACTCCGTGGCTCGTCCTCTTCGATGAAGCAGAGGATGACGACGCCAAGCCATTGGGCATGCTGCCGCTCCGTTATGGACCGCTGCGCAATCGATTCAGGGAGCTTCCTTCACCAGTCGGCAAAGCCGCACTTGCAGGACGTCTGCTTGCAGGAGCCATAGCCATTCCATGGATCGAAGGACGGCCCGTTTGGCCCGAATCCGGATTCCGACCGCTTGACCTGGGTGATCCTCAGCATCTTCGGGCGTTGTCTGAAATGCTGCGCCCCGAATAACGGAAACTAGGGAAGCACGTACGGCGACATGGGGATCAACGCGGCATTCAATACAGGATTCCGCGGCTCCGGCAGCGCCGGCGTAGGCGCCTACGCCGGCGCCTGCTGATCGAGGAACCCAACCTGGGTGGGTGAGCCCGCATGGCTCACCCACCCGTTCCTCGCGCTGGCATGCGCGTGCGCATCCAGGAAAGGAATTCACTGTTACTGAGATTGAACTC
>NZ_JAELVH010000265.1 GCF_019399235.1 Streptomyces poriferorum
CCGTCACCGACACCACCGTCAGGCACCCGCTCTCCGGCAAGGTCATCGAATTGACCGACAACTTCCCGGTCCCCGACGCCAAGGCGTTCGCCGTCGGCCAGTGGTGGGCGGTGCAGGTCGACCCGGTCGCGGGCGGCGGCGGTGACGAGCGCGAACTGCAGAAGCTGGTCGAGATCACCGAGATCATCGACGCGGGCCACATCCGGATCGGCTACCTCAACGGCTGGGAACTCGCCGAGGGCCGCACCCTCACCTGGACCCGCGTCGAGCCGGTGCGCAACACCCACATCCGCAACATGCTCTTCGAGGGCGCGGGACCCGACGAGTACACCGGCTCCCACCCCGTCAGCTTCGAGTACGCCGTGGGCTGCGACGTCTCCGGCATCCACGCCACCGGGACCTTCTGGCCGGTCGTCATGCGCCGCTGGTGCACCCGCTTCCGTACCGAGGACTGCTCCCTGAAGAACCCGCCCACCGTCGAGTACGGCGGCGCGGGCTACCTCACCCAGCAGATCTACTGCCTGTACGGGCGGGTCGCCGACTGCACGACCAGCAATGTGCGCCACCTCAACGACCTCACCGCCTCCGCCTACTGCACCGTCGTGAACTGTCACGGCGACGGCGACGACGCGGGCGGCAACCCCTTCACCACCCATGGTCAGTACGAGCACGACCTGCTCTTCGACGGCAACTCCGGGCTGATGGACATCGCCAACTCCGGCTCCCAGTGGGGCATATCCGCCAAGCGGATCACCGTACGCAGACACGTGTGCTCCTGGTTCACCGCCAACACGAAGATCACCGACCTGACCCTGGAGGACATCACGGTGATCGCACGCCCCACCTTCGACCAGGCCGGCACCCTCACCGTGAACGCCGACGGCGCCCAGGTGCGCGGCTGCACCGCGAAGACCTTCGCGGTCGCCCAGCGCTCCGCCCGCTCCGGCCGGCCGACCACCATCAGCGACTGCACCTTCGAACCGCCCGCCGGTGCCGTCCTCGTGCAGACGCCCGTCACCGCGCCGGTCCACTTCGTACGCTGCACGTTCAAGGGCGTCGACGGAGCGGTGCTGCGCGGTGCGGGCCCCGTCCACTTCACCGACTGCACCCTCACCGGCGCCGAGAACGCGGCCCCGCTCTCGGTCGGTTCCGCGGACCTGCGCATCGACGGCGGTACGTACGACAACACCGGCATCGAACTCAGCGGCGTGCGCGACCAGCGGATCACCGTGACCGGTGGGGCCAGGTTCACCGGCAGCAACAAGGCCGAGGCGCTGCTCGGCCGCGCGGCCGGACCCGGCGGGACGACCTGGGACATCACCGGCCTCAGCAGCAGGGCCACCGGGGCCGGCACCGCCCACATCCGCATCGCCGACGGCACGAACCACTACGCGGCCACCGGCAGCCGCTTCACCGGCGGCACCCTCCACCTCGCCCCGGACGCGCTCGCCTCGGTCCTCCACACCGCGTGTGTCGAGGACGGCACACGGCACAGCGCGATGCCTCCGGCCGGCGACACGGTGCGCACGGACGGGAACCTCGTCCTGTGAGCGCCGTGGTCCGCACCACGACCGCCGCCGACGACCCCGCCCTCGCCGCCCTCTGGCGCCGCTGCTTCGTCGCCCCGCACCTCCCGGACCTGCACGCCCTCGACCCGGACCGCCACCGCCACACCTTCGTCGCGGAGAACGCCGAGGGCGACGGGATCGACGCGGTCGTCGTCTACGTGCCGAGGCTGATCCGTGACGCCTCGGGAGCCCCGCAGCGCGTCGGCGGCATCGGCAGCGTCGCCACCCGCCCCGAGGCCCGGGGCAGGGGGCTGATCAGGCTGCTGCTCGCGGCGGCGGAGCGCACCATGAGCGCCGACCAGTGTGCCTGGTCCCTGCTGTTCACCGGCACGCCCGGTGTCTACCGGACCTCGGGCTGGGAGGAGTTCGCGAGTTCGTACACCGAGGGGACGCTCGCCCCCTCGGCCGCGCCCGGAGCCTTCCCGGTCCGCGAGGCCACCCCCGACGACGCCGTGGAGGTGGCCGCGCTGCACCACGCGTACAACGCGCGCCGGCCGCTCACCTCGCTGCGCGAACCCGGTGACTGGGCGGTGCGGGTGCCCGCCTGGTACGGCCCCGCCGAACAGCCGCTCGTGGCGGTGGATCCCGTCTCCGGGGCGCTCACCGGCTGGATCGTGGCGCAGCACGTGGCGGACTGCGTGGAGGTGCGCGAGTTCGCGGGCGCGGCCGACTGCCTGGGGCCCCTGCTCGCGGCCGTCGGTTCGCGCGCCCGGGCGGCGGGGCTGACCCGGGCCCGGGTCCGGATCCCCACAGCCCCCGGGGTGGCGGCGGTGCTGCCCGCCCTGCTTGCCGACGCCCGCCAGGTGACGGAACACACCGGAATGGCAAGGCCGTTGCACGCCACGGCCGCATCCGTGCGCGCCACGGTCACGGCGCCCGGCGCGGTCCACTGGTACGGCGACTGCTTCTGAGCGACGTGGCTGCGGGGAACCGGCGGCCGGGCCCGGTCAGCGGCAGGGCGTGAGCAGACAGCGCCCGACCAGCCCGGCCCCCGCATCCAGCCGCTGCCCGAACTCCGCCGCCAGCAGCGGCACATCGCGCAGCCTCCACAGCACCCGGGCCGCAGACCAGGACGCCTCGCAGGCACGCTCCAGGTTCCAGCTGCCCACCAGATGGGTGAGCGGATCGGTGACCTCCAGCCGTTCCGGACCCGGCATCAGATCCTCGCCGATCCGCTCCTCCAGCATCAGCAGCAGACCGCCCACCCGGTCGAACTCCTCCGCCAGGTCCGCCGGGGCACAGCGGAGCGCACGGCAGGTGTCGACGACGGCGAGTGAGAGATCGTGACCGGCCTGCGCGTTCAGGCCCGCAAGGGCGAACTGCACCGGCCGTACGCCGGGGTGGCGCCGGTACTGGAACAGCGGGCGCCAGCAGTCCGGCATCCGGTGCCCGGCCGCGGCGGGGTCGACAGCGGCCAGATACCGTGCGGTCAGGTGTTCGGCCAGCACCCCGGACACGGCCGCGGCCTGCGTGCCGAGGACGGCGAGAGAGACCCGGTGGAAGACGGCGATCCCGTCCTCGCCGCGGCCCGCGGACGGACGGAACGAGCGCATCCGCCCGATCGCCGTGCCCGTGCCGGTCCGTGCGCCCGCTGCGGCGGGTCCGTCCACGACTTGCTCCAACTGCTCGAACTGCGCCATGGGGGCAGCGTCCCAGCCATAGGCTCGCCGTGGCAGCCGGGAGCCGTCGGTTCATCGGAATGGGGTAACGACGGCAGCACCGCCGGGGCCGGGGAGGGGATCGAGGAGTGTCGGGCGCACGCATACAACGCCGGGTCTCACGGGCGGAGTTCAGGGAACGCAGACGCCGTGCTCGCCGGCAGGTCATGGCTGTCGTCGCCTCGGCCGTGGTGGCCGCGGGGACGGCGGCGGGAGTGATCTCCGCCGTCGCGGGGGAGGGGGAGCGGACCACTGCCAGGCCCGACACCACGGCGTCGCCGACCGTGGCGCCCCTGCCCGTCGTCCCGAGCCCGACGGCGGCCTCGCCCAGCCCGTCCGCAACGGCGCCCACCGCCTCCCGTACACCCCGCCCGTCGAAGAAGCCGGCGCCGGCGGTGTCCCGCGGTGCGGCGGCCCCGCCCGACGGCCGGCTCTACCGCCACCCCGCCTCTCAGGTCCTGGACTGGGTGGCCGCCCACCGCGACGATCCGCGACGCCCGCTGATCGAGACGCGGATCGCGGCCCAGCCCGCCGCCGTCTGGTTCGCCGCCTACAACCCGGGGGCTGTCACCGGCCAGGTCCGGTCGGTCACCGCGGCCGCGGCCCGTGCGGGCCGGACGCCGGTGCTGGTGCCGTACGCCATCCCCGGCCGGGACTGCGGAGGGGCGTCCCAGGGCGGGGCGCCCGGCCTCGCCGCGTACGACGCGTGGATCCGGGAGTTCGCGGCGGGACTCGGCGGCGGGCCGGTCATCGTGATCCTGGAACCCGACGCCATCGCACTGGCCGACTGTCTCCCGGCCGGCGACCGTGCGGCGCGCTACGCCTCACTGGCCCGGGCCGGCCGCACCCTGCACGCGGCCGATCCGAACGCCCGGGTCTACTTCGACGGCGGCCACTCCGGCTGGCACGCGGCCTCGAAACAGGCCGCGGCGCTCCGGGCGGCGGGCGCCGCGGGCAGCAGCGACGGCATCTTCACCAACGTGTCGAACTTCCACCGCACCGCCGACGAGGCCGCCTACGCCCGCCGGGTGCTGGCCGCACTCGGCGGCCCGGCGCGACTCGGCGCCGTCATCGACACCAGCCGCAACGGCAACGGGCCGCCCGAGGCCGGCGTGTGGTGCGATCCGGCGGGCCGGGCGCTCGGCCGGACACCCACGACCGACACGGGGGAGTCCCGTGTCGACGCGTACCTGTGGGTGAAACTGCCCGGCGAGTCCGACGGCTGCAAGGGTGCGGCGGGGTCCTTCACCCCCGATTACGCCTACCAGCTGGCCACCGGCTGATGGGATCAGGCGCCGGAGGCCGGCGGCTCCTTGTCGTACTCGGACGTACCGGAGTCCAGAAGTGGCTCCTGCGTCTTCAGATGGGCCGGGGCGAAGGCCCGCAGTACGTGGTAGCCCGTGATGACGACGATGGTGCCGAGTGCGATTCCGCTGAGCTCGAAGTTGTCGGAGATCTTCAGGCTGACCCCGCCGACGCCGATGATGATGCCCGCGGCGGCCGGCACCAGGTTCAGCGGATTGCGCAGGTCGACCTTGGCGTTGAGCCAGATCTGGGCGCCGAGCAGCCCGATCATGCCGTAGAGGATCACGGTGATGCCGCCCAGCACCCCACCCGGGATGGCGGCGACGACCGCACCGAACTTGGGACACAGACCGAACAGCAGGGCGAAACAGGCGGCGGCCCAGTAGGCGGCGGTGGAGTACACCCGGGTCGCGGCCATCACCCCGATGTTCTCGGAGTACGTCGTGTTCGGCGGACCGCCCACGGCGGTCGACAGCATCGAGGCGGCCCCGTCCGCCGCGATGGCGGTCCCGAGCTTCCCGTCCAGGGAACGGCCGGTCATCTCACCGACCGCCTTCACATGACCGGCGTTCTCGGCGATCAGCGCGATGACGACGGGCAGCGCGACCAGGATCGCGGACCATTCGAAACTCGGGCCGTGGAACGACGGCAGGCCGACCCAGTCGGCCTTCGAGACCCCCGACAGATCCAGCCGCCAGTGGTCCACGGCCTCCGCACCGCCGGCCGGAGAGTGGATCTTCCCGAAGACCCGGTCCAGGACCCAGGACAGCACATAGCCGAAGACAAGACCGAGGAAGATCGCGATACGCGAGAAGAACCCGCGCAGACAGACCACGGCCAGTCCGGTGAACAGCATGACCAGCAGCGCGGTCCACTGGTCCTGCGGCCAGTACGTCGACGCGGTCACCGGCGCCAGATTGAACCCGATCAGCATGACGACCGCGCCCGTCACCACGGGAGGCATGGCCGCGTGGATGATCCGCGCGCCGAAGCGCTGCACCGCGAGACCGGCGAGGAAGAGCACCGCGCCGACCACGAGCACCGCGCCGGTGACGACGGCACTGCTGCCGCCACTGGCCCGGATCGTCGCGGCGACACCGACGAAGGAGAGCGAACAGCCCAGATAGCTGGGCACCTGCCCGCGCGTTGCCAGCAGGAAGATGGCCGTCGCGACACCCGACATCATGATCGCCAGGTTCGGGTCCAGCCCCATGAGCACCGGCGCGACGAACGACGCGCCGAACATGGCGACCACGTGCTGGGCGCCGAGCCCGAAGGTCCGGGGCCAGGTGAGCCGCTCGTCGGGACGGACCACCGCGCCCGGTGCGGGCGTCTTCCCGTCGCCGTGCAAGGTCCAGCGCACGCCGAGGCCGCCCATGGTTGCTCCCTGTGTGTAGATGCGGAGCCCGGTGCCTCGTCGGGCACGGCGCCACCGCGGAAAAGATCAGCGCCATGTTAGACCGCCCGTCAACGGGGGGCGGCGTCGCGGGGCTCCTGCTCCCGGAGCCGAGGGGCTCCTTCTCCCTCTCCCACTCCCATTGCCGGGGCGGCGGTCTCAGTTCAGGAGGGCGTGCCCTCTCGGCCGGGGACCGCCCGCCGCGCCTCAGGGACGCGGCTCGGCCGGCGCCCTGCTCGCGGCCCCGGCGTCCGAGGACGCCACGGTCTTGCGGTCGCCGGCCCGCAGCACCCCGGCGCCGAGCACCAGCCCGAACGCCAGCACGGACACCACGCCGAACGAGACGACCAGCGAGGTGGCCTCGGCCAGGGAGCCGATGGCCGAAGGGGCGATGAGCCCCGAGGTGTACGTGATCGTGGCGACGCCGGCGATTGCCTGGCTCGGGTTCGGACCGCTGCGCCCGGCCGCCGCGAAGGCGAGCGGCACGACCACGGCGATGCCGAGCCCCATCAGCCCGAAACCGGACATCGCCAGGGCCGCGTTCGGGGCGGTAACCACCATGATCCCGCCGACCGTCGCAAGCACGCCGCCGGTCCGCACGGTCCGTACCGCACCGAAGCGGTCGACGATCCGGTCGCCGGCGATCCGGGCGATGGCCATGGTCAGGGCGAACGCGGTCGTCGACGCGGCCGCGAGCCCGGCCGAACTGTCCAGTACGTCACGCAGGTAGACCGCCGACCAGTCCAGGCTGGCGCCCTCGGCGAAGACCGCGCAGAAGCCGACCGCGCCGATGATCAGCGCCGACTTCGGCGGCAGGGCGAAGCGCGGCGGCGGTTCCTCGTCCGGTTCGCTGCGCAGGTCCAGCACCCGCTGGCAGGCGATGAGCCCCAGAACGGTGAGGACGAGCGCGACGAGCGTGTGGTGCAGCCGTGCGTCGGCCCCCAGATGGGCCGCCACCGTGCCCGCCGCCGAACCGATGAGGGCGCCGACGCTCCACATCCCGTGCAGTCCGGACATGATCGACTTGTCGAGCCGGTTCTCCACCTCCACGCCGAGCGCGTTCATCGCCACGTCCGACATTCCGGCGGACGCCCCGTACACGAAGAGCGCCGCGCACAGCGTCAGCAGGTTCGGGGCCAGGGCGGGCAGGATCAGGGCCAGGGTCCACAGGGCCAGCAGCCCGCGCAACGCGGTCCTGGCGCCGAAGCGGTGGCTGACCGTACCCGCGAGCGGCATCGCGAGCGAGGCGCCGATCGCGGGGAAGGCCAGGGCGATCCCGAGCTGCCCGGCACTGACCCCGGCATGGTCCTGGATCCAGGGGACCCGGGTGGCGAAGCTGCCGGTCACCGCGCCGTGCACGGTGAAGACAGCGGCGATGGCGTACCTGGCCCGCCGCACCTCCCGTGTGCCGAAGCCCGTAGTCGTCGAATCCGTAGTCATACCGCCGTGCCCTCCCCTGGGAATGTCCGCGCGGTTCGAGACGCTCCCCGGCGTCCTTCTCCACGATGCGGGCAGTAAACTATCAGGAACCCTGCCTGATAAATAGACCACCCGGTCCCGCCCGTGACAGTGATCTGGAAGGATCCCGGCATGCCCGCATCACCGAGCACTGCCCGGGCCATCAACGACCGGCTCGCCCTGCGCCTCCTCCAGCAGGACGGCCCGCTGACGGCCACCCAGTTGAAGACCCTGACCGGGCTCTCCCGGCCCACCGTCGCCGACCTGGTCGAACGGTTGCAGGGTGCGGGCCTCATCAAGGTGGTCGGCGAGAGTGGGGCCGAGCGCCGAGGGCCCAACGCCCGGCTCTACGGCATCGTCGCCGACCGCGCCCACCTCGCCGGTCTCGACGTACGCACCGACAGCGTCGCCGTCGTCGTCGCCGACCTGCTGGGCGCGACCCTCGCCGAAGCGACCCTGCCCATCGGCAGCGACACCGCCGCAGACGACGCCGTCGAACAGGCCGTCGCCCTCCTGGAACGCACGGCGCGCGCAGCCGGAACGGCGCCCCTGCACAGCGTCGGCATCGGTGCCCCGGGCCTCATCGACCCGGTCACCGGTGAACTGCGGGACACCACCGGCCTGCCGGCCTGGCACCGCCGGCTGGTGCGGGCGCTCCAGCAGCGTCTGCCGGCGGCCGTTCTCGTCGAGAACGAGACCAATCTCGCCGCCGTCGCCGAACACCGGGTCGGAGCGGCCCGGGACCACGACACGTTCGTCCTGCTCTGGCTGGGCCACGGCGTCGGCGCGGCCGTCATGCTGGACGGGAGGTTGCGCCGCGGCGCCTCGGGCGGTGCGGGCGAGATCGGCTTCCTGCCGGTACCCGGCACGGTAGGGACGCCGTCCGCCGTCAACTGCGACGGCGGCTTCCACTCCCTGGTGGGCTCGGCGCCGCTCGTCGAACTGGCCATCGCCCACGGCATCACCGCACCGGCGGGAGGCCAGGAGCCCGGCGGCGCGGTCGCCGTGCGCGCGGCCCTGGCGCGGGAGGGCGACAGCGAGGCCTTCCTGGACACCCTTGCCGACCGGCTCGCCCTCGGCGTCGCCGCCGTCGCCTCGGTGCTCGACCCGGGCTGCGTCCTGCTCTCGGGCGAGGTCGGACATGCGGGCGGCGACGCGCTGGCCGCCCGGGTCGAGGAACGGCTGGCCAAGCTGTCCCCGCTGCGCACCGAGGTCAGGGCCGGCCTGCTGGGCGGCACCGCGGTCCTGCGGGGCGCGGTGCTCACCGCCCGTGAGGCGGCCCAGGACGCGTTGTTCACCCCGGTGGCGTGACAGGCCCTTGGGCGGGCGGCAGTGAGGGCTCCGCGGGTGCGGGTCCCCCGCCGTGCGGGGCGCCCCGCTTCCGTGTCGCGTCAGCAGGCGCCGAGGTCCTGCCAGACGCCCCATTCGCCGGTGGTGCCGGGCGTCTCACCCTTCGTCCACCACTTGGCCTTCCACTGGTGGGAACCGTGGCTGACGGTCGCCCCGGCCCCGTAGGAGTCCGACGCACTCCAGGCCGCCGCCGAGCACGTGCCGCCGGTCGGGTCCGGGCTCGGTCCGGTCGTGCCGGTCGGGTCCGGCGACGGCGTGCCGCCGCCCGGCTCCACGACGGTCGTACCGCGGGCGAGGTCGGCGGCCAGTGCGTACGACTTCCCGCCGAAGGTCACCGTCCAGTTGGACGGCGTGGACGTCGGCAGGTAGTAGACGAAGTCCACCTGCACCGAGGCACCGGGCGCCAGGCTCTGCCAGGCGGGCAGCTTCAGCGAGACGCGGTTGTAGTCGCCCTTCAGCCCGCCGATGTTGTTCGCGGCGGTGTGGTCGCTGCGCACGATCGTGGTGCCGAAGCCCGACTGGTCCTTGGCGTTGGCGGGCGCCGACGTCGCGTAGTCGAACTGGAACTCCGTACCGCCGGGCAGCGTCGCCTTCGTGTTGTTGGTGATCTTCAGCTTGGGGCTGATCGGGTAGTTGGAGTCGCCCAGCGGGAACTGGTCGAAGGACACGTCGATGTCCAGCGCCTGCGTGGGCAGGTCGATGGTGGAGCGCTTGGCCCCGTACGGCGCCGCAGACTTGAAGGTGTCGTACATGGCCGAGGTGAGCGTGGAGCCCGGCTCGTACTGGCCCTTCGCGGCGTTCCAGCCGTAGTCGCCCGCGAGCTCCCAGATCATCGTGCCGCCGATGCCCTTGTCGGCCACGTAGTCCGCCTTGGCCTTCACCGACTGCTCGTCCTCGGTGGAGAGGAAGACCTTCTTCTCGGCGTTCCACAGCCACGGCGCGACGAGCGTCGAGTCGTAGTTGCGGACGTAGGTGCCGGTCAGCTTCGTGCCCGCGGGGAATCCGTAGTCCGTGACGTAGTCGCCGACGACGCCCTTCTCCAGGTTCTTCGCGTGCCACATCGGGTTGGAGCCGGCCGGCGCCTCCCTGCCCGCGGTGTCCTGGTCGTGCCAGAGGTTGTCGATACCGACGGCGCCGTCCCCGCACTTGGTCAGCCCCGCGCCGGCCGGGCAGTCGGTGGAGGCCGCCTTGCCCCACAGCCCGTTGGTGCCGCCCTGCACGTTCTTGAAGCCGCGGGTGTAGTACGGCAGCCCGATGTTGATGCGCCCGGACGGCATCGAACCGCGGAAGTAGTGGTAGGCCCAGTCGGTGTTGAGGTAGCCGGTCCCGCCGTACTGCGAGGTCGAGTAGACGCTCGCCTGGGCGAGTTCGGCGTCCTTGCCGTCGTCGAACAGGGCGGCGTTCGGGCCGACGTACTCGTTCCAGGCGCCGTGCAGGTCGTACGACATGATGTTGACGTAGTCCAGGTACTTCTGGACCTGGAAGGTCTCCATGCCGCGCAGCAGATAGCCGGAGGAAGGGGCCGCGACGCTGAGCAGGTAGTGCTTGCCGTCGGCGGCGGACGCGCGGTCGAGCTTCTCGCGCAGCGTCTTCATCAGCGCGGCGTAGCTCTTGACCAGACCGGCCCGGCGGGCGTTGGACAGAGTCCAGTCCAGCGGGTTGCCGGCGTCCTTCATCGTGGTCGGGTACTCGTAGTCGATGTCGACGCCGTTGAAGCCGTACTTCTTGATGAAGCCGACCGTCGAGTCGGCGAAGGTGTTGATCCCGGCCTGGTTGACGGAGCCGTCGGCGTTCGTCGCCATCGAGTAGAAGCCGCCGGAGTCGACCCGCTTGCCGCTGTCGTCGAAGTAGCCGCCGGTCTCGGCCCAGCCGCCCACCGACACCATCGTCTTCACGTTCGGGTACTGCTTCTTGAACTTGTTGAGCAGGTTGAAATGGCCCTTGTAGGGGAGGTTCGGGTCCATTTCGGCACCGGCGACTCCAGGCCACGTCATACCGGTCGAGGCGTTGTCCGGCCCGTCGCCGCCGACCGAGATCTTGTTGGCGCCGTCGACGTGGGCGAACGCGTAGTTGAGGTGGGTGACCTTGTCCCACGGGATGTCGGAGGCGAGGTAGGCGGGCTTGCCGTCCTTGCCGGTCCGCCAGTTGGTGAAGTAGCCGATGACCCGCCGCGGGTGGTCGGCGCCCATCTTCTCGCGGCCCTCGGAGTCGTACACGGAGCAGTACGGGACGGCGACGCCCGGGGTCTCGTAGAGTCCGTCGGGGCGACAGGACTCCTGGCCGGCGGCTTGCGAGGGGGTTGCGGCGAGTGAGCCGACCAGCAGGGCGGCGACACTGGCGCCGGCTGCGAGCAGGGTGGCTCTCGCGCGAGTGGGGGACAGCACGTTCGGTTCCTCCTGGGGAGGTCGGCAGAACACAACTGACAAGGGGGTGGGTCGTGTTGGTTCCCGGGTGTGCGCACACCCGGGAACCGTTCCTCGGAGGTGACGCAGAGATTAAGAGGACTAGACCAGTGCGTCAATAGGTCTGGACCAATAGGGTGCGAGTGTCCGAAAAGAGCCCTTGTCACGGCCTGTCTGTGAGCCACTCCACAGCGTTCGCCCGTATGGGTCATGGCCACTCGTGGCACACTGATCGTGTACCAGCAGCAGCGCACTCCGGGGTCGGTGCAATTCCGAACCGGCGGTTATAGTCCGCGACCCGTCCGCATCCAGCGGCCGGTTGACCAGGTGGGATTCCTGGACCGACGGTTAAAGTCCGGATGGGAGGCAGTGCGCGGCGGGCCGTTTCGCGGGTACGCCGCCGTCGGCGGATGGGTTTCGGGCGACCGATCCATCCGTTTTTCGGGCATTCGGCGTCTTCCTGTGCGACGTACCGCTTCATCTGTCGTCATCGACAGGCCCCGGAGTCCGTGCCCGAAGAGGCAGGAGGACCCGGTGGACACCGCAGCCGACACCACCGCCATGCGCCGAGCCGTCACACTCGCCGCCCGCGGCCTCGGCTCCACCAGCCCCAATCCGGTCGTCGGATGCGTCGTCCTCGACGCGACGGGACACCCCGTCGGTGAGGGCTACCACCAGCGCGCCGGCGGGCCGCACGCCGAGATCCACGCCCTGCGCGCGGCCGGCGAGAAGGCCCGCGGCGGCACCGCCTTCGTCACCCTCGAACCCTGTAACCACACCGGCCGCACCGGCCCCTGTGCCCAGGCACTCGTCGAGGCCGGGATCGCCCGTGTCGTGTACGCGGTCGGCGACCCGAACCCGCAGGCCACCGGCGGTGCGGACACCCTGCGCGCCGCCGGGATCAAGGCCGAGCAGGGCCTGCTCGCCGAGGAGGCCGAAGCGGTCAACGCCGCGTGGCTGACCTCGGTGCGCCTCGGCCGCCCGCACGTCACCTGGAAGTACGCGGCGACCCTGGACGGCCGGATCGCGGCCGCCGACGCCACCAGCCGCTGGATCACCTCCGCGGAGTCCCGCGCCGACGTCCACCGCCTGCGTGCCGAGGCGGACGCGGTCGTGGTCGGCTCCGGCACCGCCCGCACCGACGACCCCCAGCTCGGGGTGCGGGGCATCGACGGCGCCGTCCAGCCCCTGCGGGTGGTCGTCGACACCGCCGCCACCGCCGTACGCCCCGGTGCCCGGGTTCTCGATCCCACCGCACCCACCGTGATCGCGGTCGCCGACGATGCCGACGCCCGCCACCTCCCCGTCGAGTCCGTCCTGCGGCTGCCCCGCGCGGCGGGCGGCCCCGGGCTTGACCTTCCCGCACTCCTCGCCGCCCTTCACGGGCGCGGCGTCCGCTCCGTACTCCTCGAAGGCGGCCCGACCCTGGCCGGCGCCTTCGTCGCGGCGGGACTGGTCGACAAGGTCGTCGGCTATCTCGCCCCCGTGCTCCTCGGCGCCGGCCCCGCGGCCCTCGCCGACGCCGGAATCTCCACCATCGCCGAGGCGTTGCGCCTCGATGTGACCGAGACCGAACACATCGGCCCCGATCTGCGCATCACCGCCGTCCCCGGCCCCGCCCGGAAGGAAATCTGAGTGTTCACCGGAATTGTCGAAGAACTGGGTGAGGTCACCGCCGTCGAGAAGCTCGACGACGCCTCCCGATTCCGCCTGCGCGGCCCCGTCGTCACCGAGGGCGCCAAGCACGGTGACTCGATCGCCGTCAACGGTGTCTGCCTGACCGTCGTGGACCTCGGCGAGCACGAGTTCACCGCCGACGTGATGGCCGAGACGCTGAACCGCTCCAGCCTCGGCGCGCTGGCCACGGGCTCCCGGGTCAACCTGGAGCGCCCCATGGCGCTGGGCGGCCGGCTCGGCGGGCACATCGTCCAGGGCCACGTCGACGGCACGGGCCGCATCATCGAACGCAAGATCTCCGAGAACTGGGAGATCGTGAAGATCTCCCTCCCCGCGGACCTCACCCGGTACGTGGTGGAGAAGGGGTCGATCACCGTCGACGGCGTCAGCCTGACCGTCGTGGACGCCGGACCCGACTACTTCACCATCAGCCTCATCCCCACCACCCTCGCCCTGACCACGCTCGGCATCAAGGAGCCCGGCGACCCGGTCAACCTCGAGGTGGACGTCATCGCGAAGTACGTCGAGCGACTGCTCGGCGACTCCGCGCAGGAGCCCGGGGAGACGGCGAAGTGAGCGCCCTGCACTGGCTGAACTCGGAGGCGTTCACCGTCTTCGACCAGCACATCATCTGGTCCGACATGATCGGCAACACGATCGGTCTGATCGCCCTGACCCTGGGCTGGCTCCGCTCGATCTGGACCTGGCCCGCCCAGCTCCTGTCCGGCGTCGTGCTGGTCGCGGCCAACGTCTCCGTCCACCAGGCAGGCAGCGTCGGCAAGCAGCTCGTCGTCATCGCCGTCGCGGTGTGGGGCTGGCAGCAGTGGACCCGGGGCCGGCAGCAGGCCCAGGACGGCTCCATCGCCGTACGGTTCGCCACCTGGCGCGAGCGCGGCTACCTGCTCGGCGGCGCCGCCCTCGGCACCCTCGCGGTCGGCGGCCTGTTCACCGCGTTCCCCTCGCTCTCGTGGAGCCCGTGGGCGGACGCGTACATATTCGCGGGCACGCTCGTGGCGATGCTCGCCCAGGCGCGCGGCATGGTCGAGTTCTGGTTCGCCTGGCTCCTCGTCGACCTGGTCGGCGTCCCGCTCAACTTCCACAGCGGGCTCGCCTTCTCCGGTCTCATCTACGTCGTCTACGGGGCCCTCGTCCTGTGGGGCATGCGCGACTGGTGGCTGCGTACGCGGACACCCGCTCTGGAAGGAGCCACGGCATGACTGCCCAGCCCACCTGGTTGCACCGCGAGCACGACGCACCCGCCGAGGACCTCTCCCTCGACCCCGTCGAGCAGGCCATCCGTGACATCGCCGCCGGCCGGCCCGTCGTGGTCGTCGACGACGAGGACCGGGAGAACGAGGGCGACCTCGTCATCGCGGCGGAGAAGGCCACGCCCGAGATCGTCGCCTTCATGATGAGCGAGTGCCGCGGACTCATCTGCGCGCCCATGGAGAACGACGAGCTGGAGCGGCTCGAACTGCCGCAGATGGTCGCGCACAACACCGAGTCGATGAAGACCGCCTTCACCGTCTCCGTCGACGCCTCGGCCGCACACGGCGTGAGCACCGGCATCTCCGCCGCCGACCGGGCCGCCACGCTCCGGCTGCTCGCGGGCGGCACGGCAGGACCGGGCGACTTCGTGCGCCCCGGCCACATCTTCCCGCTGCGCGCCCGCTCCGGCGGGGTCCTCGTGCGCAACGGCCACACCGAGGCCGCCGTCGACCTCGCCCGGCTGGCCGGACTGCGGCCCGCCGGGGCCATCGTCGAGATCGCCGGGGAGGACGGCGTCATGCTCCGCCTGCCCCAGCTGGTGCCGTTCGCCCGCAAGCACGGACTGACGATCATCTCCATCGAGGACCTGATCGCCTACCGCCGTACCTCCGAGCCCACCGTCCGCCGCGAGGCCGAGGTACGGCTGCCGACCGACTTCGGCGCCTTCACCGCGTTCGGCTACCGCTCCACCGTGGACGGCGTCGAGCACGTCGCCCTGGTCCACGGCGACATCGGGGACGGCGAGGACGTCCTGGTCCGCGTCCACTCCGAGTGCCTGACCGGCGACATCTTCCGGTCCCAGCGCTGCGACTGCGGCCCCCAGCTGCAGGCCTCGATGCGGCGGATCACGGAGGAGGGCCGCGGAGTCGTCGTCTATCTGCGCGGCCACGAGGGCCGCGGCATCGGACTGCTGTCCAAGCTGCGCGCGTACGAACTCCAGGAGCGCGGCGTCGACACCCTCGACGCCAACCTGGAGCTCGGCCTGCCCGCCGACGCCCGGGACTACGCGGCCGGCGCCCAGATCCTCAAGGACCTCGGCGTCCACAGCCTGCGGCTCATGACGAACAACCCGGAGAAGACCGCCGCCGTCCTGCGGCACGGCCTGGCCGTCACCGGCCGGGAGCCCATGCCCGTCCAGGCGGGCGAGCACAACCTGCGCTACCTGCGCACCAAGCGCGACCGCATGGGGCACGACCTGCCCTGGCTCGACGCGGCCACCGCGTCGACCTGCGGCAACCAGTAACAGACCAGCACATATCCGAGAACGAAGTAGGAGAGACATGAGCGGCAAGGGCGCACCCGAACTGTCCGTACGCAACTGCGGTGACCTGCGCGTCGCCGTCGTCGCGGCGCAGTGGCACGAGAAGGTCATGGACGGACTCGTCGACGGTGCACTGCGCGCGCTGCACGAGCTGGGCATCGACGAGCCGACCCTGCTGCGGGTCCCCGGCAGCTTCGAGCTCCCGGTCGTCGCGAAGGTGCTGGCCGGCCGCGGCTACGACGCGATCGTCGCCCTCGGCGTGATCATCCGCGGCGGCACCCCGCACTTCGAATACGTGTCCCACGGCGTCACCCTCGGCCTCACCCAGGTCGCCGTGGACACCGGTGTCCCCGTCGGCTTCGGTGTCCTCACCTGCGACACGGAGGAGCAGGCACTCGACCGGGCCGGCCTGGACGGGTCCAACGAGGACAAGGGGCACGAAGCGGTCACCGCCGCCGTGGCCACCGCCACCACACTGCGCTCGGTCAGCGAACCCTGGCGCTGAGTGCGGGTCCGGGACCCCGTATTCTTAAGGACATCATGGCGAACAAAACCTTCGAAGAGCTCTTCGCCGAGCTGCAGCTCAAGGCCGCCAACGGCGACCCCTCCACCTCCCGTACCGCCGAACTGGTGGACAAGGGCGTGCATGCCATCGGCAAGAAGGTCGTCGAGGAGGCCGCCGAAGTCTGGATGGCCGCCGAGCACGAGAGCAAGGACGCAGCCGCCGAGGAGATCTCGCAACTGCTCTACCACGTCCAGGTGATGATGGTCGCGCGCGGAATCTCCCTCGACGACGTCTACGCCCACCTCTGAGCACGACCTCCGCATCCGCCCGACGTTCCCGACCTCTTTCGCAAAGGAAACCCGACCTCATGCTGCGCATCGCCGTCCCCAACAAGGGTGCTATCTCCGGGCCTGCGATGGCGATGCTCCATGAGGCGGGCTACAAGCAGCGCAAGGAGTCCAAGGAACTCGTCCTCGTCGACCCCGAGAACCAGGTCGAGTTCTTCTACCTGCGCCCGCGCGACATCGCGATCTACGTCAGCTCGGGCCGCCTCGACATCGGCATCACCGGCCGCGACCTGCTGCTGGACTCCGGCGCCGATGCCGAGGAGATCCTCCAGCTCGGCTTCGCCCGCTCCACCTTCCGCTACGCGACCAAGCCCGGCACAGCCGCCGGGCCCCAGGACTTCGACGGCATGACGATCGCCACCTCCTACGAGGGCATCGTCGCCAAGCACCTGGCCGACACCGGCGTCAACGCCTCCGTCGTCCACCTCGACGGCGCCGTCGAGACCGCCATCGAACTCGGCGTCGCCCAGATCATCGCCGACGTCGTCGAGACCGGCACCAGCATGCGCAACGCCGGACTCGAAGTCATCGGCGAGCCGATCATGAAGTCGGAAGCGGTCGTCATCCGCCGCACCGGCGCCGCCGTCGACGATCCCAAGGTCCAGCAGTTCCTGCGCCGCCTCCAGGGCGTCCTGGTGGCCCGCAGCTACGTGATGATGGACTACGACTGCCGCGTCGAGCACCTGGAGCGCGCCGTGGCCCTCACCCCGGGCCTGGAGTCACCGACCATCTCCCCGCTGCACCACGAGGGCTGGGTCGCCGTCCGGTCCATGGTCGCCTCCAAGGAAGCGCAGCGGATCATGGACGACCTGTACGACCTCGGCGCCCGCGCCATCCTCACCACGGCCATCCACGCCTGCCGCCTCTGACGGCGGGACACGGAAGAAGACCATGCCAGCCCCCGCACTCCCCGCCCTTCCGGTCACCTTCCGGCCCACCCGGACCCGGGTGGTCCTGCTGAGCGTCGGGGCGGCCATGTTCGCCGTCATCACCGCCGTCGCCTTCACCCTGGAACAGCTCAGCGGGGGAGAGCGGGTCAGCTTCGTCTTCACCGCGCTGCTCTTCTTCGGCGTCCTGGCGCTGCTCAGCCGCCCCAGGATCGTGGCGGACGACAGCGGGGTGACGGTCGTCAACCTCACCCGCACCAGGCGGCTGTCCTGGGCGGAGATCGTGCGCGTCAACCTGCGCGCCGGCGACCCCTGGGTCTTCCTCGACCTCAGCGACGGCACCAGCATGCCCGCTCTCGGCATCCAGCCCGGAATCGCCAAGGAGCAGGCCATCCGCGACGCCCGAACGCTCCGCGCCCTCGCCGAGAACCACGGCACCGGCACGGAGAAGCGCTGAGCCCCCTGCCCCGTAGGGCCTCTCGTTGATTACTCTGGAGGGCGGCGGCGCCCTGTGCGCCCCGCCCCGCACCAGAGGCCCCCGAGGCCCGCGGGGCTTTCCTGCGACCCAAGGAGTGACTCCCTCCAGCAATGGACGGATCGTCCGGTAGTACCTGCGCCGCCCCTTCTGCGGAGGCGGCGGCATGACCACCCCACTGCTGCTTCTCAGCGCGGCATTCCTTCTCATCCTCGCTAACGGATTCTTCGTGGCAGCCGAATTCGGGCTCGTCACCGTGGAACGGGCGGACGCCGAGCGCGCCGCCGCCGAGGGCGACCGGCGGGCCCGAACCGTCGTCGACGCCCTGCGTGAGCTCTCCTTCCAGCTCTCCGGCACCCAGCTCGGCATCACGATCACCTCACTGGTGGTCGGCATGCTCGCCGAGCCGGCGCTCGCCCAGCTCCTGCACAGCCCCCTCTCGCTGACCGGCCTGCCCGGCAGTGCCGTTCCCGGCATCAGCGTGGTCATCGGCATGCTCCTCGCAGCCGCCGTGCAGATGGTCATCGGCGAGCTCGTGCCGAAGAACTGGGCGGTCTCCAAACCGCTTCAGGTCGCACGGTTCGTCGCCGGGCCCCAGCAGGGGTTCACCCGGGTCTTCCGCCCGGTGATCGGCCTGCTGAACACCGTCGCCAACCGGCTGGTGCGGCTCCTGGGAGTCGAACCGACCGAGGAGCTGGCGTCCGCCCGTACGCCGGGGGAGCTGGTCTCCCTCGCACGGCACTCGGCGGAGGCCGGCACCCTCGAACAGGACACCGCGGACCTCTTCGTACGGACCCTGTCCCTCGCCGGGCTCACCGCCCAGCACGTCATGACCCCGCGCGTGAAGGTCAGCGCCCTCCAGTCCTCCGCGACCGCGCAGGACGTCCTCAACCTCACCCGCGCCACCGGCCTGTCCCGCTTTCCCGTCTACCGGGAGCGCATCGACGAGGTCGTCGGCATGATCCATCTCAAGGACGCGCTCGCCGTCCCCGCCGGGGACCGCCTGCGCACCCCGGCGGGCCGGATCGCCGTGCCGCCGCTCCTGGTTCCCGAGACCCTGCCCGTGGAGCAGCTGCTCCAGCGGCTGCGCAACGAGCAGCCGATCGCCGTCGTGGTCGACGAGTACGGCGGCACCGCCGGAGTCGTCACGCTCGAGGACATCATCGAGGAGCTCGTCGGCGAGGTGCGCGACGAGCACGACGCCGAAGGTGCCGACCGCCCCGAGCTGGCCGCCGCCGCCCCCGAGGACGGGCGGCCCGCCTGGGACGCCGAAGGCAGCTGCCGGGTGCTGACCCTGCGCCGCATAGGCCTCGACGTACCCGACGGCCCCTACGAGACCGTCGC
>NZ_JAELVH010000266.1 GCF_019399235.1 Streptomyces poriferorum
CGCCCCCGGCCGTCGGCGCCGTGACCGGTATCAGCCGGGCTCCGGAGCGCAGCACGTAGGCGGCGTAGTAGGCGAGGAGCAGTCCGGTCAGCAGCGGAACACCCCCTGCGGCGGCCATGGCGTGGGATGCGTGGGAGCCGTGGGCCGCCGCGCCGGACCCCGCCATCACGAGGGACATGTAGACCATCGCCGACGAGCCGACCAGGTGGTGCAGATGGTGACCGCTGCGGCGGGAGGACCAGAGCGCGCGCAACGCGGCGACGCCGAACAGCACGGCGTACAGCAGCCATCCCCACGCGGGCGGCGCGACGACGGCCGCCGGCACCGCCATCGCGGCCATGCCGAAGCCCATCAGCGCCTCCGCGCGTGCCGCCCTGCGCTCCTCGCCGGTCCTGGCGCGGGCCCGCAACAGGCAGTACGCGCCGGTCGCCGCGCACAGCGCCATCAGCAGCCAGCCGGACATCGCAGGTCCGTGCACAGCGGAACCTCCCCCTGGGCGAACGACATCGCCGTCGTCCAGACGATGCCCGTGGGCCGATGCCCGTACGCGGCGCACTGGGGCAAAGGGGGAGCGCGCGACGGGGGTGAAACGCGAGGGACCGGTGCGGGCCCGCCGGGTCCCGGCCGCCCGGCGCAGGGGCCCATGGGCCGGAACCTGTGTCCGGACCGGGGGTTACGCTGCTGCCGCACAGCCACAGCAGCGAAAGGGAGAGCCTCCCCATGGACACCGCCCCGCACCGCAACCCCGGTCAGCTGACCTTCCGCGACGCGACCGACGCGGACGTGCCCGCGCTCGTGGAGCTGATCCAGTCCGCGTACCGCGGCGATTCCAGCCGGGCGGGGTGGACCACGGAGGCGGACATCCTGGAGGGGCAGCGCACCGACCCGCAGGGTGTCCGCGACGTGGTGCGAGCCCCCGGCAGCCGGCTGCTCGTCGTGGAACGCGACGGCGATCCGGTTGCCTGCTGCCAGCTCGAACACCGCGGTGAGGCCGCCTACTTCGGAATGTTCGCGGTCCGACCCTCGCTCCAGGGCGCGGGACTCGGCAAGCTGATCATCGCCGAGGCCGAGCGCACCGTACGGGAGAGCTGGGGTGCGCGCGAGATGCACATGACCGTGATCTCGGTGCGTGACGACCTGATCGCCTGGTACGAGCGCCGCGGCTATCGCCGTACGGGACAGTTGAGCCCGTTCCCGTACGGCGATGAGCGCTTCGGCGTCCCGCAGCGCGACGACCTCGCCTTCGAGCTGCTGGTCAAGGATCTGTTCCAGGGGATGTCGCCGCGCTGACCGGAGTCCGCCGGGCTATGCGGTGAAACGGCCCGCGCGGCGGATCTCCGGGAAGTCGGTGGTCGCGCCGTCGAGCCCGAGACCCCGGGCCAGCCGCAGATGATCCTGGGTGTTGACCACCCAGCCGACCACCGTCAGCCCCTCGGCGTGGGCCCTCTCGACCAGTTCCAGTGTGATGCGCCGGACGTTGAGCACCAGCCGGGTGGCGCCCACGGCCTTCGCACGGTCCACCACGTCATTGCCCCAGCGGCTGGCCACCAGGGCCGTCCGTACCCCCGGCACCAGCTGGGCGATCTCGGCGATCGCCTCGTCGTGGAACGAGATCACCTCGACCCGGTCGACGAGATCGCGCCGCCGCATCACCTCCGCCAGCGTGCGGGCGGCGGCCACGTCCTTGATCTCCGCCTGCAGCGGGGAGCGCACGGCGTCCAGGACCTCCTCGAAGACCGGCACCCGCTCTCCCTGCCCGGCATCGAGCTCGCGCAGCTCCGACAGGGTCTTGTCGGCGATCGGGCCCTTGCCGTCGGTCGTCCGGTCCACCTCGGCGTCATGCATGACAGCGAGGGCGCCGTCCTTGCTCAGATGAAGGTCCAGCTCGATGAGGTCCATCCCGGCCTCTTCGGCGTGGATGAACGACCGCAGCGTGTTCTCCGGCTCGACACCCATCACCCCGCGGTGGCCGATGGTGAGAAAAGACAAGGGACTCTCGCTTCCGTCGACGGCTTCTGTCCGTGTGCCTACCCACCGGGGGCTACGGCATGACCGCGAATCCGGCTGCCCGGTGTTCCGTCCCGGAGTGCGGGGGAGCCGTGCGCGGCGGAGTGGCTCCGTGTCCCTGTACGTCGGCGGCGCCGAGCAGGAATCCGGTGATGAGGGCGGCGACCAGGACGGCACGGATGCTCACGCGCGGTTTCTCCCGAGTGCGGACGAGGGGCGGACGCTGTCCGTCCTACCGGCAGTGGTCCGCCCACCCCGAGCAGCGTCACTCATGCGTGGGCGTGTCCTTCACGGGGTTGCCGGGCAGGCGTGCGAAGGGAGTCGGCCCGCCTGGGCTGTACCCGCCCGCCGCCCTGCCGTGAAGCCCGTCCTTCCACCGAAGAATGCGCCGGAGCGTTTGATCGCAGGAAAAATCGCGGTGACCATGGGGGGTCGGCAGGATAATTTTCATGCCCCCACTTGTCTCAGGGATCCGTACACAGATACGGTTGCTTGACGCGAGGTTCTCCCGTGGAGGAAGTGTTATGACGGAAATTCTTGTGCACGACGTCGCCGCCGGCGACATAGCTTCCGCCCAGCGGGTGGTCGAGCACCCGGCCTGGCCCGCGCTCAAGAATGCTGTGGAGGAGATCCGCCCCTGGCAGTCGAAGGACGGCTCCATCGACTTCGAGGCCGAGGGCGCGCCCTCGCCGGCAGCCGCCGAGGCAGCCCTGGACCGGGTGACCACCGCGGTCGAGCAGCTCTCACCGCTGCTCCCGCACGACGCCGCGTACCACCGCGCCCTTGTCATGGACCTGCGTCGCTGGGCCGCCGACGGATTCGGAGTCCCCGACTTCCTCGACTCGCTGCTGTCGTTCCAGCCCGCCAAGGACCGTCTCGACGGGCTCCAGCACCTCGTCGTCTTCGCGATGTACACCCAGAACGGCAATCCGGACCGCAATCTCGAAGCGGTCGTGCTCCGGATGGTCTGGCCCGAGTGGCTCGCCGATCTGGAGGCGACCCGCTACGACAACCCGTTGTTCTGCGGCATCACCTTCGAGGACTTCACCTCCGGGTACGACACCAACTCCGCCGTGCTCTTCCCGGAGACCATCGCCGTGCGCGAGGCCCCCGAGCGCTTCAGCTGGGGCGGCATCTTCTGCGACCGTGAGGCCGCCCGCTTCCGCCGCGTCACCGAGGCCTCCGTCGAGCTCCTGGGCGTCGAGCTGCCCGAGGACATCCGCGAGATGGTCGGCGACCAGCAGCGCTGCGAGCAGGCCTTCGTGCTCTGGGACATGGTCCACGACCGCACCCACAGCCACGGCGACCTGCCGTTCGACCCGTTCATGATCAAGCAGCGCCAGCCGTTCTGGATGTACGGGCTCGAAGAGCTGCGCTGCGACCTCACCGCCTTCAAGGAGGCCGTGAAGCTGGAGTCCGAGGGCAACGCCCACGGCCGCGACGTGCAGTACGCCGTGCTGTTCGACCGGATGTTCCGCTTCCCGGTCACCGGTGAGCGCGTGCGCAACTACGACGGTCTCGGCGGTCAGCTGCTCTTCGCGTACCTCCACAAGCACGACGTCGTGCGCTGGACGGACAACACCCTGAAGATCGACTGGGAGCGGGCCCCGCAGGTCACCAACCAGCTCTGCGCCGAGATCGAGAAGCTGTACCGGGACGGCATCGACCGCCCCAAGCTCGTCCACTGGTTCGCCGCCTACGACCTGGTCGCGACGTATCTCGCGCCGCACCCCGGATCCCGCTGGGCCAAGGGGCCGGACGCGCTGGACCTCTCCCAGCCGCCCCGCAAGCTCGTCGACGACGTGCTTCCGGACGAGTTTCCCCTGAGCATGTTCTATGAGGCGCTCTCCAAGAAACTGAAGAACGTGATCGCCTCCACCAAGGGGATCACCGCCGCGGGTGCCGGGCAGGCGGCCGCGTGAGCGCACGTCATGAGGAGGCGGTGGCCATGAACGGAAACGGCAAGGGCAGCGGGAGCGGTGCGCTCGAAGGAGCTGTCGTCGCGGTCGCGGGGGCGGCCGGTCCGGCCGGCCGGGCGACCCTGCTCCGGCTCGCCGAGGCGGGTGCGGTCGTCGTCGCGTCGGACGCGAACGCCACCCGGCTCGCCGAGGCGGTGGACGCGGCGCGCTACGCCCACGGCGGTGCCACCGTCACCGGCGACACGGTGGACCTGCTCGATCTCGGCGCCGCCCGTGAATGGGCCGACAAGACCGAGAAGGAATTCGGCAGGATCGACGGGCTGGTCCACCTCGTGGGCGGCTGGCGCGGCAGCAAGACGTTCGCCGACACCGACCTCGCCGACTGGACGCTGCTGGAGAAGCTGCTGATCCGCACCGTCCAGAGCACCTCCTTGGCCTTCCAGGACGGTCTCCAGCGCAGCGACCGCGGCCGTTACCTCCTGATCAGCGCGGCCGGCGCGAGCAACCCCACCGCGGGCAACGCCGCCTACGCGGCGTCGAAGGCGGCGGCGGAGGCCTGGACGCTCGCGCTCGCGGACTCCTTCCGCAAGGCGGGGGGCGAGGAGGGCTCGCAGAGCGCTGCTGCGATCCTGGTCGTGAAGGCACTGGTGCACGACGCGATGCGCGCCGAGCGCCCGAATGCGAAGTTCGCGGGCTTCACCGACGTCAAGGAGCTGGCCGATGCCATCGCCGGCGTCTGGGACCGGCCCGCCCCGGAAGTGAACGGAAAGCGCCTGTGGCTGACCCCGCAACCGTAAGGACCGACGCGCGTCGTCATCACGACCCGCAGGTACGCGGATTCGCCAGTGACAACTACGCGGGGACCCACCCGGAGATCCTCGCGGCCCTCGCCCTCGCCAACGGCGGCCATCAGATCGCCTACGGCGAGGACGACTACACCGGTCACCTCCAGCGCGTCATGCACAGCCACTTCGGCCCCACCGCGGAGGCCTTTCCGGTCTTCAACGGAACCGGCGCCAACGTGGTCTCGCTCCAGGCCATGACCGACCGCTGGGGCGCTGTCATCTGCGCCGAGTCCGCCCACATCAACGTGGACGAGGGCGGCGCGCCGGAGCGGGTCGGCGGCCTCAAGCTGCTCACCGTGCCCACCGAGGACGGCAAGCTCACGCCGGACCTCATCGACCGGCAGGCGTACGGATGGGACGACGAGCACCGTGCCATGCCGCAGGTCGTCTCGATCACCCAGAACACCGAGCTGGGGACGGTCTACACACCCGACGAGATCCGGGCGATCTGCGAGCACGCCCACGGGCACGGCATGAAGGTCCACCTCGACGGCGCCCGCATAGCCAACGCCGCGGCCTCCCTGGACGTACCGATGCGTACGTTCACCAACACCGTAGGCGTCGACGTGCTCTCCTTCGGCGGGACGAAGAACGGGGCCATCTTCGGCGAGGCCGTCGTGGTGCTGAACCCCGACGCCGTCCGGGCGATGAAGCATCTGCGCAAGCTGTCGATGCAGCTCGCCTCCAAGATGCGCTTCGTGTCCGTCCAGCTGGAGGCGCTGCTGGCCGGTGATCTGTGGCTGCGCAACGCCCGGCACGCCAACAGCATGGCCCAGCGGCTCGCCGAGGGCGTCAGGGCCGTGGACGGCGTGGAGATCCTCTACCCCGTCCAGGCCAACGCCGTCTTCGCGCGGCTGCCGCACGAGGTGAGCGAGCGGCTGCAGAAGCGCTTCCGGTTCTACTTCTGGGACGAGAAGGCGGGGGATGTGCGCTGGATGTGCGCCTTCGACACCACGGAGGACGATGTCGACGCGTTCGTCCTCGCCCTCAAGGAAGAGATGGCTGCCCAGTAGGGACTGTATGAATATGCGGTCGACCGGAAATCTATTGACTCCGGTCGGCCGCTTCCCTACGCTCGGCGGCCATGGAGCTCACGCAGCAGGTTCCCGATATCTCCGCCTACCTTGCCGCCGACGACGCGATCGACCATGAACACCCGCTGGTCCGCGACACGGCCGCACGGCTCCGCTCAGCGACCACGGACGCACACTCGTACGCGGAGGCGGCGTACTGCTTGGTACGCGACACCGTCCCGCACTCCGTCGACTCGGGGGACATGCGCGTCACCTGGCGCGCCTCCGACGTCCTCGCCACCCGCAACGGCATCTGCCACGCGAAAGCGCACACCCTGGCCGCCCTGCTGCGCGCCGAGGGCATCCCGGCCGCTCTCTGCTACCAGGCGCTCGCCGACGACGACGGGGAGCCCGGCGTGGTGCACGGGCTGATCGCGCTGCGGCTTCCCGGCCGGAACCGATGGCATCGGCAGGATCCGCGGGGCAACAAGCCCGGCGTGGACGCACAGTTCTCGCTGGACGAGGAGCGGCTGGCCTGGCCCGTCCGGCCGGAGCTCGGCGAGGTCGACTACCCGACGCTCTACGCGGCGCCGCATCCGGCCGTGCTGCGTGGTCTGCGCACGTCCGCCGACCGGGGCGAACTCTGGCGTGCGCTGCCGACGGCGCTCTGACCGCCGGCCCCACCGGATGCCCGGTGGGGCCGGAGCCCGGAGCGCGGACCACCGCCGGTGCTCCGGAGTGACGTTTGTGCCGCCGGGGCCCCGGCAGGTGCGTCAGCCGCGCTCGCGGACCTCTGCGGCCGTCGGAGCCGTACCCCCGAGGTGTGAGGGCACCCACCAGGTGTCGCTCGCGTCCTTCGGGCGCACGGGGTAGGCGCGCTGGGCGGCCTCGAGCAGCTCCTGCACGCGCTCCCGCAGCCGCCGGGTGATCGCACCCGCGTACTGGTCGGTCGGGGCTTCCAGCGGCTCGCCGACACGGATCGTCACCGGGATGTGGCTGCGCCTGAAGTTGCGCGGGCGCCCCTTGGTCCACAGGCGCTGGGTACCCCACAGCGCCATCGGGATCAGCGGCACACCGGCCTCCTGGGCCAGGCGCGCAGCGCCCGACTTGAAGCTCTTCAGCGTGAAGGACTCCGAGATCGTCGCCTCGGGGAACACTCCGACGATCTCGCCGGAGCGCAGCGAGGCCAGGGCGTGCGCATACGCGTCCTCGCCCTGCTTGCGGTCGACGGGAATGTGCTTCATGCCGCGCATCAGGGGGCCGGAGACCTTGTGCAGGAACACCGATTCCTTGGCCATGAACCGCACCAGCCGCTTCTGCGGCAGCGCCGCGAGCCCGGTGAAGATGAAGTCCAGATAACTGATGTGGTTGCTCACCAGAACCGCGCCACCGGTCTTCGGGATGTGCTCCGAACCCTGAGTGTCGATCTTCAGGTCGAGCGCCTTGAAAAACGTACGAGCGGCGCCGATGACCGGTCGATAGACGAGTTCTGCCATCTGGAGAAGACCCTTCTTCAGCGCCTGGGGAGGGTTCTCCCGGCGGAAGTTACGCAGCCGTAGGTTTTCGGCATTGGGCCGATCGTGCCCCATGCGCGTCGTGGTGGCCAGTCCCGTCGGGCGCGGGGCGCGAGATTCTCGTCACGTGGAACGCCGGGGAATGTCCCGGCGGCTGCGGGCGCTGACCCTTTGCGTAGAGCTCTGACAGGAGGCCGAAGGTGGATGTGCGGACGCGTGCGGAGCGGCTCGATGCCGCCCAACTCGGCGTGGAATTGGGGGAGAGGGCCACGCTCGTCCAGTTCTCCAGCGCGTTCTGTCAGCCCTGCCGGGCCACCCGCCGCACCCTCGCGGAGGTGGCGGGCATGGTCGAGGGCGTCGCCCACGTGGAGATCGACGCCGAGGCGCATCTCACTCTCGTACGCGAGCTCGGCATCAGCCGGACCCCGACCGTCCTGGTCCTCGACGCCTCCGGGCTGGTGGTCCGCCGGGCCGTCGGGCAGCCGCGCACCGTCGATGTCGTCGCGGCCCTGGGGCAGGCGATGTGACGGACCGTGATGCTTCTCCCACCTTGTGGGACGCCCTTGACTCCGCCCGCCGCGCATCGTCAGTCTGACGTTATGCCGCCGGAACTCCTTCTCTACGGCCGGGTCCATGTCGACCTCGCCCGCAACGCGAGTGCGCGCTGTCCGGATGCCTGAGCATCCACGGCCCCGCACACCCGACGCGCAGAAGGACATCTCCATGACGGCATCACCCGAAACCGGCACCCACCGGACGGCATCCCCGGACCTCCTGCGTTCCGTGTTCCGGCAGCACGCCGCCGGAGTCGCCGTGATCACCGCCGCCGGTGAACGGCCGGTCGGTTTCACCGCCACCTCGCTCAACTCCGTCGCCGCGGACCCGCCGCTCATCTCCTTCGGCGTCGGCACATCGTCCTCCAGCTGGCCGGTCGTCGCGGAAGCCGACCACATCGGCGTCCACATACTCGGCGAGCACCAGCGGGAGCTGGCCGCCACCTTCGCGCGCAGTGGTGCCGACCGGTTCGGCCCGTCCACCGATTGGCGCAGCGGACCGGAAGGCGTCCCGGTGCTGGACGGCGTGCTCGCCTGGCTCGTCTGCCGGGTCGTGGCACGGATCCCGGCGGGGGACCACCGGATCGTGATCGCTCAGGCGGTCGTCGGGGATCCGGCGGGGGGCGGCAGGCCGCTCGTCTATCACCAGGGCAGGTTCACGGCTCTGCGAGACTGAGATCATCCGGTGGCGCCGGACTGCCCGGCGTAGGCCAGATCACAGTGCCAAGCGCTTGCTTAATGGGCGCCCAATGGGTGTACTGGCGAGTAATATTACGGTCGGAGCGCCGGTCGCCCCGACCGGAAATCGCCCCATCAGGCGCCTATGCTGCGTGCAACAAGGCAGCCCGGAAATGACGATGCAGTAGGAGAGCCGGCGTGAGCTTG
>NZ_JAELVH010000267.1 GCF_019399235.1 Streptomyces poriferorum
TCCACCTCACCGACGACCAGGGCTGGCGGATGCCCGTCCCCGCCTACCCCCGGCTGACCGGGATCGGCGGTCACCGCAGGCAGTCGATGTCGGGGCCGCCGGGGCGCGGTGACGAGTCCTTCGACGGGATTCCGCACTCGGGGGCGTACACCCGGCAGGAACTGCGGGACCTGGTCCGTTACGCCGCGACGCGCGGGGTGCGGGTGGTGCCGGAGATCGAGATGCCGGGCCATGTGCGCGCGGCCCTCGCCGCCCATCCCGAGCTGGGCAACAACCCCGGGCGGCGGCTGGACGTGTGGACCCGCTGGGGCGTCTGCGACACGGTGTTCGGTGTCCACGAGGAGGTCTTCGACTTCTGCCGGACGGTGCTGGAGGAGGTCATGGACGTCTTCCCGTCCCCGTACATCCACATCGGCGGCGAGGAGTGCCCGACCACCGAGTGGGAGTCGAGCCCGGCGGCGCGGGCGCGGGCCGCCGCCGAGGGACTGCCCGACGCCCGGGCACTGCACGGCTGGTTCATGGGCCGGATCGGATCCTTCCTGACCGAGCAGGGCAGGCGCCCGGTCGGCTGGGCCGAGACGGGCACCGAACTGCCCCCCGAATTCACGGTGATGACGTGGCGCGACCCGGCCCACGCGCTGGCCGCCGCCCGTCGCGGCCATCAGGTGGTCGCCGCGCACTACCGGGCCACCTACCTCGACTACGCCCAGTCCGCCGACCCGGGCGAACCGCCCGCGCAGCCGGGTCCGCCCGTCGGTCTGCGGGCCGTCCACGGCAACCGGCCGGTGCCGGACGGCTGGGACGCGGCGGACGCGGCCCGCGTGCTGGGCACCCAGGCCCAGTTGTGGACCGAGTACGCCGGCACGCCGGAGCGGATCGAGTACCTGACCTACCCGCGGCTGTGCGCCCTCGCGGACCGGGCCTGGTCGGGCGGTCGCAGCGACTGGCCCGGCTTCGTGTCCCGCCTCGGCCGGCACACGGCACGGCTCGACGCCCTCGGCGTCGGCTACCGCCCCCTGAACCCACGGTCGCTCCAGACCACTTCCCCAGGAGCAGCGCCACCCCGGTAGGAACCAATCCCCCACGACCGTTCCGGAGAGGAACAGGTTCATGAAGTCACTCGCGAAGAGCCGGATCCGCGCGGCGGCGGCAGCCGCCGCCACCGTGGCCCTGGGCTGTACGGCCCTGGCCGGCGTCCCGTCGTCGGCGAGCGCCGCCGACGGATCGCTCAGCGTGCAGTACCGCACCAGTGCGTCGGGAGCCACCGCCGACCAGAGCGAACCCTGGCTGAAGGTGCGCAACACCGGCAGCGCCGCCGTACAGCTCAGCTCCGTCAAGGTCCGCTACTACTTCAAGGGCGAGGCGGCGGGCGACGCCTACCGGTTCGCCTGTTCCTGGGCGGTGAAGGGCTGCGCGAACATCACCGGTACGTTCGGCACGCTCGCCCACCCGACCGCCACCGCCGACCGTTACCTGGAGATCGGCTTCACCGCCGGTGCGGGATCGCTCGCCCCGGGCGCCGACACCGGTGACATGCAGCTGCGCTTCTACCGGTCGAGCTGGCAGACCCTGGTGCAGAGCGACGACTACTCCTTCGGCGCGGGCAGGACGGCGTACGGAGACTGGTCCAAGGTGACCGCGCAGCTGGCCGGCGCCACGGTGTGGGGCGAGGCCCCGGAGGGCAACGGCCCGACGGATCCCACCGACCCGACCGACCCGACCGATCCGCCGGAGGGCGCGCCCACGCTGTTCGACGACTTCAACTACAGCGGGCACACGGACCCGCAGATCGCCGCACACGGCTGGAGCGTCCGCTCCAACTCCGGTGGCCCGGGTGTGCCCGGCGCCACCTGGGCGCCGGAGAACGTCACGTTCGCCGCCCAGAGCGGGAACTCGGTGATGAACCTCGAGACGTCGACCGCGGGCAGCGGCGGGTCGACGAAACAGACCGAGATCCTGACCCAGTCGATGAAGTTCCGCAACGGCACCTATGCGGCGCGGGTGAAGTTCAACGACGCGCCGGTCTCCGGCCCCGACGGCGACCACCTCGTCCAGACGTTCTTCACGATCAACGACCTCAAGGCTCCGATGGCGGACGACTACGCGGAGTACGACTTCGAGTACCTGCCGAACGGCGGCTGGGGCGAGAGCGGCAACATCCTCTACACGACCTCGTGGGAGACCTACCGCCCGGACCCGTGGGAGGCGGTCAACGCGCACAGCGAGGCCCGGCAGAGCTTTGCGGGCTGGCACGACCTGGTCGTGACCATCGACGACAGCGCGATCACGTACTACATCGACGGCCAGTTGTTCGGGACCCACGGTGCGGCGTACCTGCCGGAGCGGGGCATGTCGATCAACTTCAACCAGTGGCTGATCGACCTGGCCGGACAGACGAGCACGACGCCGCGCTCGTACGACCAGCAGGTGGACTACGTCCTGCACGTGAAGGACCAGGTCCTCACCCCGGCGCAGGTCGGCGCCCGGGTGAGCGCGTTCCGCACGGCGGGGACGACGTTCCAGGACACGGTGCCGGCCGGGTGAGCCGGTAGCGGACACGGAGGGCGGGGCGGAGGGCCGGGGAGGCCTCCGCCCCGCCTTCGGTCTGTCCGGGGCCCGATTTCCGGACACCCCCTTGACATCGCACCCACCCTCCGGGCAATCTTCCGTTAAGCAGAAACTAACTTCCGCAATACGGAAGGAGCGCCGAAACCCTCATGGGCTACCCGGACCAGCGCTTCGATGTGAACCTTTCGATCCTCTTCACGGAACTCCCGCTCCTGGAGCGACCCGCGGCAGCCGCCGCGGCGGGCTTCACGGCGGTCGAGCTGTGGTGGCCATGGATCGAGACCCCCACCCCTCCGCAGGCCGAGCTCGACGCGCTGAAGAAGGCGCTCGACGAGGCGGGCACCCAGTTGGTGGGGCTGAACTTCTACGCCGGACAGCTGCCCGGCCCCGACCGCGGCGCGCTCTCCGTGCCCGGCACGGAGTCGGACCGCTTCCGGGCCAACATCGAGGTGGCGGCAGACTTCGCCGCCTCGGTCGGCTGCGGGGCGCTCAACGCGCTCTACGGCAACCGGGTCGACGGCGTCGACCCGGCCGCGCAGGACGAACTCGCCCTGGAGAACCTGGTCACCGCCGCCCGCGCGGCCGACCGGATCGGGGCGGTCCTGCTGATCGAGACCCTCAACAAACCGGAGTCGCCGCGCTATCCGCTGGTGAGCGCACCGGCCGGGATCGAGGTCGTGGACCGCGTCAACGCGGCGACGGGCCTCGGGAACGCGAAGTTCCTGCTGGACCTGTATCACCTGTCGATGAACGGCGAGGACCTCAGCCAGGTCATCGCCGCCTACGCCGACAGGACCGGTCACGTCCAGATCGCGGACAACCCTGGCCGCGGCGCACCCGGCACCGGATCGCTCCCGCTCGAGCAGCTGCTCGACGAGCTGACGAAGGCCGGATACGACGGCTGGGTCGGCCTGGAGTACAAGCCGGGCGACCGGCCCAGCGCCGAGTCCTTCGCGTGGCTCCCGGCCACCGCGCGGGCCGCCCGCTGAGGGCAGCGGACTCCCCTCGTACACACGCTGAATCGGAAGGCACCCTCATGAGCAACAACCTCCCCAAGGTTGCGTGGATCGGGCTCGGCATCATGGGCTCGCCCATGTCCGAGAACCTGATCAAGGCCGGTTACGACGTCACCGGTTACACCCTGGAGCAGGACAAGGTCGACCGGCTGGCCGCGGCCGGCGGGACCGGCGCCTCCTCGATCGCCGAGGCGGTCAGGGACGCGGACGTGGTCATCACGATGGTGCCCGCCTCCCCGCAGGTCGAGGCGATCGCGTACGGCCCCGAGGGCATCCTGGAGAACGCGAAGCGCGGCGCGCTGCTGGTCGACATGTCCTCGATCACCCCGCAGACCTCGGTGGACCTGGCGAAGAACGCCGCCGAGAAGGGCATCCGGGTCCTGGACGCCCCCGTCTCGGGCGGCGAGGCCGGTGCGATCGAGGCCGTGCTGTCCATCATGGTGGGCGGCGAACAGGCCGACTTCGACGCCGCGAAGCCGGTGCTCGACGCGCTGGGCAAAACCATCGTGCTCTGCGGTCCGCACGGCTCGGGCCAGACGGTGAAGGCGGCCAACCAGCTGATCGTCGCGGTCAACATCCAGGCCTGCGCCGAGGCCGTCGTCTTCCTGGAGAAGTCGGGCGTCGACCTCGCCGCCGCGCTCGACGTCCTGGGCGGCGGACTGGCCGGCTCGACCGTGCTGACCCGCAAGAAGGACAACTTCCTCAACCGGGACTTCGCTCCGGGCTTCCGGATCGACCTGCACCACAAGGACATGGGCATCGTCACGGACGCCGCCCGCAACGTCGGTGCCGCGCTGCCGGTCGGCGGCGTGGTCGCCCAGCTCGTCGCCTCGCTGCGCGCCCAGGGCGACGGCGGCCTGGACCACTCGGCACTGCTGCGCTCGGTCGAGCGCCTCTCCGGTCAGCCCGTCCAGGCCTGATCCGAAGCGGCCGGGCCCCTCCGCGGGCCCGGCCGGCACCACCCCGCCGGGTGCGTATCCCCCGGCCCACAGACTTCCGGGCGGCGTCGGCGCTGACACCTGTCCTGTCGCGCCCAGGCGCCGGCGCCGTCCGGAACACCTCTCGCTCCGCCTCTCCACCAAGAATTTCAACAAACTGTTGACGTCGGGTTCGGAGCGTACTTACGCTCCTGGAGCCCCAAGCCCCCAGGCCGTCGCAGTTCAGCAGCTCCCGTACGGAAGGTCGCCCCGACACCATGACGCAGCGCGTGCTTACGACCGAGTCCGGCGCCCCGGTCGCCGACAACCAGAACTCCGCCACCGCCGGCGCCGGCGGCCCGATCCTCCTCCAGGACGGTCACCTCCTGGAGAAGCTCGCCCGTTTCAACCGGGAGCGCATCCCGGAGCGCGTGGTGCACGCCCGGGGCTCCGGCGCGTACGGCTACTTCGAGGTGACCGACGACGTCACCGGCTTCACCCGCGCGGACTTTCTCTCCGAGGTCGGCCGCCGCACCGAGACGTTCATCCGCTTCTCGACGGTCGCCGACTCGCTGGGCGGCGCGGACGCGGTACGCGACCCGCGGGGCTTCGCGCTCAAGTTCTACACGGACGAGGGCAATTACGACCTCGTCGGCAACAACACCCCGGTGTTCTTCATCAAGGATCCGATCAAGTTCCCCGACTTCATCCACTCGCAGAAGCGCGACCCGTTCACGGGACGTCAGGAGCCGGACAACGTCTGGGACTTCTGGGCGCACGCCCCCGAGGCCACGCACCAGGTCACCTGGCTCATGGGCGACCGCGGCATCCCCGCCTCGTACCGCCACATGAACGGCTACGGCTCGCACACCTACCAGTGGACGAACGCCGCGGGCGAGGCCTTCTTCGTCAAGTACCACTTCAAGACGAACCAGGGCGTGCGCTCGCTCTCCGCCGACCAGGCCGCGGAGCTCGTCGGCAAGGACGCGAGCTCCCACCAGACGGACCTGCTCCAGGCCATCGAGCGCGGGGTGAACCCGTCCTGGACGCTGTACGTGCAGGTCATGCCGGCCGCCGAGGCCGCGGACTACCGCTTCAACCCGTTCGACCTCACCAAGGTGTGGCCGCACAGCGACTACCCGCTCCAGCGGGTGGGCCGGCTGGTCCTGGACCGGAACCCGGACAACGTCTTCGCCGAGGTGGAGCAGGCCGCGTTCTCCCCGAACAACTTCGTGCCCGGCATCGGTCCGTCCCCGGACAAGATGCTCCAGGGCCGGCTGTTCGCCTACGCGGACGCGCACCGCTACCGGCTGGGCGTCAACCACACCCACCTGCCGGTGAACGCGCCGCGCACGGCCGTCGTCGACAACTACGGCCGCGACGGACTGCACGCCACGCGCAACGGGGCCCGGCACGACAAGAACTACGAGCCCAACTCGTACGCGGGCCCGGCCCAGACGGACGCGGCCCTCTCCGCCCCGATCGCCGTCCACGGCTGGACCGGCACGCACGAGGCGCCCGCCCACACCAAGGACGACGACTTCTTCCAGGCGGGTGAGCTGTACCGGCTGATGTCGGACGACGAGAAGGGCCGGCTGATCGCCAACATCGCGGGCGGCCTGTCCCAGGTCACGCGTGATGACGTGATCGAGAAGAACCTCGCCCACTTCCACGCCGCGGACGCCGAGTACGGCAAGCGCGTGGAGGAGGCCGTCCGCGCCCTGCGCGAGGACTAGGTCTTTGGTTTGGATCAGGCGCGAGCCCGGCCTGATCCAAACGAGAGGCCCTGGGCCTCCCCCAGACCCTGCCCGCGCCGTCGCGCCCACCCGGATGAGGGGTTGCGCACGGTGCGGGCAGGACGAGGCCGCGGCGGCGGTGTGATGCCAGTGCGGTGGTGCGGGTGGCGGTGCCGGTTCCTGACCTGAACGAACCGGTCCTGCCGCCCCCTTCGCACCTCGCCGCGGCCCCTGTTCCTCCCTTTTCCCGAACGGGCGTGGAGTACGGATTACGGTCCCGTACTCCACGCCCTTTCGCGTGCGCGCCCGGGGCAGGGCCGTACCCCCCTCAGCTGTAGACCCGGACCTGGAGGTCGTACAGCTCCGCGTAGAGGCCGCCGCCCGCGGCGAGTTCCGCGTGAGTGCCCAGCTCCGAGACGCGGCCCTTCTCCAGCACCACGATCAGGTCCGCCATCCGGACGGTCGAGAAGCGGTGCGAGATGAGCAGCGTGATCGCCCCGGTCTCGGCGCTCGCCCCCGCGCACAGGTCCGCGAACCGTTCGAACAGCGCGTGCTCGGCCGTGGCATCGAGGGCCGAGGCGGGCTCGTCGAGCGCCACCATCAGGGGACGGCGACGCATCAGGGCACGGGCCAGGCCGAGCTTCTGCCACTGGCCGCCGGAGAGTTCGGCGCCGTCGCCGTAACCACGGCCGAGCAGCCCGTCGAGGCCGCCGGGGACCCGCTCCTCGACCTGTTCCGCCTCGGCGGCGCGGAGGGCGGTGTGCAGCGCCGGATCGTCGTCGAGACGGCCGAGATCTCCGATGCCGATGTTGTCGCGGAGCCGCAGTTCGAGCCTGGCGAAGTCCTGGAAGAGCGTTCCGGTCCTGGACTGCCACTGGCGGGCGTCGCATCCGGCGAGATCGGCCCCGTCCACCAGGATGCGGCCGGAGGTGGGGCGGTAGAGGCCGCACAGGAGTTTCACCAGGGTGCTCTTGCCGGCTCCGTTCTCGCCTACGACCGCCAGCGCGGTGCCCGCCGGGATGTCCAGGGTCACCTCGTCGAGGACCTTCCGGTCGCTCCCGGGGTAGCTGAAGCTGACGTTCTCCAGCCTGATGCCCCGGGTGAGCACGGCGGGTACGTCGGTGAGCGCGTCGTCGTCGTGCACAGCGGGGCCGCGCAGTTCGGCCAGCCGCTCCATGGTGCGCCCGGCGCCCTGGAGCGCGGTCAGGAGCCCGAGAGCGGTCGAGACCTGGAGGCTGATCTGCGAGGCGAGGGTGATGACAAGGATGACGTCGCCGAGGCCCGCCCCGCCGGATACCGCCCGGCCGACCACCAGGTAGATCGCTCCGCCGTAGCCGGCGGCGAAGACGAGCTGGCCCGCGGCGCGCAGCACGGCCGCGGTCAGCTGGGCGCCACCGACCACCCGGCTCGCCCGGCTCCAGTCGGCGCGGTGGCGGCGCAGGAGGACGTCCTCGGCTGCGGCGAGCCGGATCTCCTTGACCGACGACTGAGTGGTGGCCACCTCCAGCAGGTGGCGGCCCAGCCGGTTCTCGGGTGCGGCGAGCTCCTTCGCGCGGTCGATCAGGAGCTGGGCCCGGTTGCCCGCGACGACGGGGACCGCGCCGGCCAGCGGCAGGAGCAGCAGCCACGGGTCGAGCAGACCGAGCAGCACCGACGTCAGGGCCATCTGGAGCACGAGACCGCCGAGTTGGAGCACAGCCTCCAGGCAGGCCCGGGTGCGGGGCAGCTCTTCCCGGATCAGGGCGAGTGTGTCCGCGTACCCGGGGCTGTCGAACTGTTCCAGGCCGCTGCTGCCGTGGGCGAGCGCGATCACCTCGTTCTGCAGGCTCAGTTCCTCCAGCTCTCCCAGCTCGAAGTACGAGAGATGCGCGAAGTGGTTCATCATCAGTTCGAGGACCAGCAGCAGCGCGGTGCACAGGGCCAGCCAGGTGGCCACGGACGCGTCGTGTGCCACCGCGGCCGTGGTCAGCGACTTCAGGCACAGCGCGATCAGCGGTGTGGACAGGAAGCCCACGGCCATCAGGGCGACGGCCCGGGTCAGGCGCCGGGCGTCGCACCGTACGGCGATCCGCAGCAACTGGTGGACCGCGAGGAGGAGGGTCTTCACCTGGCACCTTCCGGGGTCGGAACGGGCTGAGCGGCACGCGGGAGTGTTCCGGCCGTGGCGCGTGCCGCGGCGGCCTCGGCCTGTTCCTCGGCGAAGCGCTCCGCCTGGATTCGGAACAGATCCGCGTAGCGTCCGTCGAGCGCCATCAGCTCCTCGTGGGTCCCGGACTCGGCCACCGCCCCGTCGGCGAGCACCACGATCCGGTCGGCGCGGCGCACACTGGAGAAGCGGTGCGCGACGATCACGCTCGTGATCCCCTCGGTCATCTCGAGGAAGCGGTCGAAGAAGGCCGCCTCCGCCCGGACGTCCAGCTGGGCGGTCGGCTCGTCGAGGA
>NZ_JAELVH010000268.1 GCF_019399235.1 Streptomyces poriferorum
CGGCGGCGCCGAGGGGCGCGGCCGGCAGGACCGCCCCACAGAACACGGCGACGTGCGGCACGGCGCCCGCGAGGACCACGAGCAGACAGGCCGCCAGCGCGCAGCGGGCGGCGCCGCGCGGATGACCGCCGCAGCGTGCGACCAGGCGCCGGGTCAGCGGAAGCCCGGCCAGGGCCAGTAGGGCGCCCGTGAGCAGGACGTAGCGGACGGCGGCGCCGCCCGCTGCGCGCTGGCGGCCTGTCTGCTCGTGGTCCTCGCGGGCGCCGTGCCGCACGTCGCCGTGTTCTGTGGGGCGGTCCTGCCGGCCGCGCCCCTCGGCGCCGCCGCCTTCGTCCTGCGTACCCACGGAGCCTGGTACCCGGCGGCGCTGACCGGCTTCGCCGCGAGCGGCGCGGCCGTGTGGCTGCTCCCGGACCGGCCGGAGAGCGCCCTGCTGCTGTGCGCGGCGGCCGGTGTGCTGGTTCTGGCACCCGTGGCCCTGTCCGGGGCCGTGCGGGACCCGGTCCCGGAACCCGTGCCGGGCCTGCCCGGGGCGGGCTCCGGCACCGTTCGCTCCGCCCATGCCGCCGTCGGCTTCGCCGCCGGGGCGGGCGCCCTGGCCACCCAGGACTTCCTCACCTTCCGTTTCGAACTGCTCGGGGCGCAGCAGGCCACGTACTTCGCCGCGGCCGCCGCCGGAGCCGCGCTGCTGTGCCTGCTGTTCCGCCTCCCCGCCGGCGGTGTGCCCGCCGCCGACGCCCGCCGGGGAGCCGCAACGCTCCTGGCGGGTGCCGGCGCGGCCCTGCTCGCACTGGCCACCGCGGCGGGCCCGGACCGGCTGGCCGTCTCCTTCGGCGCCCTCCTCTGCTGCGTTGCGCTCGTCGGCCGCCTGCTGGACCGGGCGTTCACCGGCCGGCGTCTCGACACGGACGCCGGCTGGGTCCTGCTGGGCGCGCTGGCCGGAATCGGCACCCTGTCCGGCCTGCGCGGCGCCCTGGACGCCGGTGACGCGCTCGTCCTGTGCGCCCTGCCGCCCCTGCTGGGGACCGTCCTGCTGACCCGCACCGCCGGGGAGCCCCCGACCGAAGCCGCGGCCGAACCCCTGTTGCGGGTGCAGGATCTGACCGTACGAAGAGGCGGCCACACCGAGATCCGGCGGCTGCGCCTGGCCGCCGCGCCGGGCGACGTCCTGGTGCTGCGCGACGAGAGGTCGGGCCGACGGGCGGTCGCCCTGCTGCGGGCCCTGGCGGGTCTGGACCGGCCGGCCGCCGGCCGCGTCCGCCTGCACGGCCAGGACGTGCGGCGGATGAACACACGCTCGCGCTGGCTGCTCGGCCTGTCGGCGGCCGTGGACCCGGTGAACGCCACCGGCGTCGGCGTACTGCCGCAGATCGCCTCGGACCGTACGGTCCGCGAGGCACTGCGCGCCGCCGCCGAGCGCCACGGACCGTCCCGTGCGGTGGAGTTGGAGCAGAGCGCACTTGCCGCGTTCCCGGCGCTGCACGAGAGGCTCGACGATCCCCCGGCCGAACTCGAACCCGCCGAGCGCTGTGTGCTGGGTCTGGCGCAGACGCTCCTCGCCCGGCCCCGGCTGCTGCTGCTCGACCTGACCGCCCCGACTGCCGCGGCCCTCGCCGACGACCCCCAACTGGCCTCTCTCGTACGACGGATCGCCGGCCAGGGAACCGTGGTGCTGGTGGCCACATCCGGCAGCGCCGCGACGCTGCTCGGAGGCCGGCCGATCGACCTCACGGAGCGCCGTCCCTCCCGCGCCGGCCGGTCCCGCCGCCGTCCCGCCTCCACCGACGTGCCGCGGTCCGGGCCGGCCGTGGTCGAAGGAACGGCCTCACACGAAAGGAAACCGGTATGACCCACTCCGCCCGGTCGCGTGCGCGCCGAGCCGCCATGGCGGCGGCTGCCTGCGGCCCGCTGCTGATGCCTCTGTTCGGGCCGGCCGCCGTGGCGGGCGCCGCGGACGCGGGTGCCACCGTCACGGTTTCGAGGGCCACCGGACTCGTCGAGGGCGGTCACATCACCGTCACCGGCGAGGGATTCCGGCCAGGACTCACCTCGGTCGCGGTGGGCCTGTGCAAGAAGGGCTACCACGACAACAAGGACTGCGACCTCACCGGAGGCGCCGCCCTGGTCAACATCGACGCGCACGGGCGGCTGCCGAAGGTCACGCTCACCGTGCACCGCACGGTCGCCGGCGCCGACTGCCGTACCACCCAGTGCGTCGTAGGAGTCTCCCCGCTGCCCGCCGGCACCCCGGCCTCGCTGCGCCCGCCCAACACCGTCGACATCCCGATCGGCCTGAAGGGCGGCACCGTCACGGGCGAGCCGTCCGGTGTCGGACACGCGCGGACGGCGGCCGCCGGAGCAGGCGGCTCCGACTCCGGCTGGGACGGCCCGTCGACGGGGCTGTGGGCGGCCTGTCTGTCCGTGGTCGTGCTCTGCGCCGGTCTGTCGCGGTTCCCGCACCGCCCGAAGTCCTTCCCTCTCTTCCGTTCTGGAGGTACCACCTGATGCGTACCGTGCTCCGCCGGTCCACAGCACTGGCCTGTGCCGGCGCGGTGGCGTTCGCCACCGCCGTCCTCACTGCCCCGACGGCATCCGCCGCGGGCGTGCTCACCGTCAGCAAGACCACCGGACTCGCGGTCGGTGACACGGTCACCGTGTCCGCGAAGGGGCTGAGCGCGAGCCAGGGCTTCGCGCCGCTCGGCCTGTGCAAGCCGACCCCCGCGGGACCGACCGACTGCGAGACCTCGGCCGACTCCGCCCACATCGGCAAGACCGATGCCTCCGGTGTCTGGCACGCCTCGTCCGACAACGCGACCAGCGTCAAGATCACCATCAAGGCGAAAGCGGGCGGGGTGAGTTGCACGCAGGCGCCGGGCGCCTGCGTGATCGCCGTCTTCATCACCGCGACCAAGGAAATGGTCCAGGTGCCGCTCACGGTGTCGGCCGGCGGCGGTACTCCGTCGACGAGCCCGAGCCCTTCCGCCACCGGGTCGTCAGCCGCCTCCGGCGGGAATTCCGCTTCCTCCGGCGGAGGTTCCTCTTCCTCCGGCGGGGGTTCGTCGGACACGTCGGCCGGCGGTGCGTCCGGGGCCGACGACAGCCTGGCCCACACCGGGAGCATCGACGGAATCCCGGTCGGCCTGCTGGCCGCCGCGACGCTGGTGCTCTGTGGTGGATCGGCCCTGCTGCTGATGCCGCGCCGCCGGCGCGACTGACCGGGACCTCCCGCTCGTACGTCCGCCCCCATGACATGTTCGGCGTCATGGGGGCGGACGTACGAGCGCAATGGCCCGTCAGCCCGGGGCGTGCGCCGCGAACCGGGCGAGGACATCGTCCAGGGCGATCACATCCGCGTACTTGGAGTCCAGATCGAAGAGATTGGCCTCGTGGGGTTCCGGGTCACGGTCGGCCGCGGCCTCCCGTACCACCTGCGGCCGGAAGCCGTACTGGAGCGCGTCCAGAGTGCTGGCCCGCACGCACCCGCTGGTGGAGAAGCCGCCGACGACCACGGTGTCGACGCCGCGGTCGGCGAGCAGCCGGTGCAGGCCGGTGCCGAAGAAGGCGCTCGGGTAGTGCTTGCGCACCACCAGGTCGCCCTCCTCGGGCCGGCAGGCGTGGGTGAAGCCCGCGTGAGGGCTGCCCGCCCGGAAGGCGTCCAGACCCGGCACCTTGCGGTGGAAGTGCGGCGCGTCCAAGGCCGGGTCGCCGTCGTAGTGGACGGCGGTGAAGACCACCGGGGCCCCCGCCGCGCGGGCCGCCGACGCCAGGGCCGCCATGGCGGTCAGGGCAGCGCCGGCGGTCTCCATCCACAGCCGCGAGTCCGGCTCGGCGTAGGCGCGGACCGCGTCGACGAGCAGGAGCGCCGGGCGCTCGCCCCAGCCCACGCGGCGGCCGAAGCCGGCCGCCGCGTAGTCGCCGTCGAGCCGGCCTCCCACCTCAGATCACTCCGTCCGCGGCCAGCCGGGCGCGCTCCGCCTCGTCCAGGCCGAGCACGCCGCCCCAGATCTCCTCGTTGTGCGCGCCCAGTTCGGGGCCCGCCCAGCGGACCTTGCCCGGTGTGTCGGACAGCCGCGGCACCACGTTCTGCATGGGGATCTCCCCGAAGTCGGGGTGCGGCATCCGGACGATGGCCTCGCGCGCGGCGAAGTGCGGGTCGGTCAGCATGTCCTCGGCCGTGTACGTCCGCCCGGCCGGGACGCCCGCCTCGTGCAGCGCCGCGAGCAGCGTCTCGGCCTTCTGGCGTCCGGTCCACTCCGCGATCACCATGTCCAGCTCCACCTGGTGCGCACCGCGCGCGCTGTGGGTGGCGTACCGCTCGTCCGCCGCCAGATCCTGATGCCCCATCACCTCGGTGAGGCGGGAGAACACGGTGTCCTGGTTCGCGGCGATCAGGACATCGACGCCGTCGGCCGTCGGGTAGACGTTGCTGGGGGCCACGTTCGGCAGGACCGCGCCGGTGCGTTCGCGCCGGTAGCCGCCGATCTCCCACTCCGGGATCAGCGACTCCATGTACGCGAGCACCGCCTCGTAGAGCGCGGAGTCCACGACCTGGCCGCGGCCGGTGCGCTCCCGGGCGTGCAGGGCCATCGTCGCGCCGTAGGCCGCCATCGTGCCGGCCAGGGCATCGCCGAGGGAGACCCCGGTGCGCGACGGGGGCCGGTCGGGCTCGCCGGTGATGTGCCGGATGCCGCCCATCGCCTCGCCGATGGAGCCGAAGCCCGCCCGGGGGGCGTACGGGCCGGTCTGACCGTATCCGGTGACGCGGACCAGGATCAGCCGGGGGTTCAGGGCGGAGAGTGTCGCGTAGTCCATCCCCCAGCGCTCCAGGGTGCCGGGGCGGAAGTTCTCCACCAGCACGTCGGCCGTGGCGATCAACTCCCTTGCCAGTCGCTGGCCTTCGGCATGGCGAAGGTTGCAGGTGACGGACTTCTTGTTGCGGGCGACCACCGGCCACCACAGGGAGGTGCCGTAGGGGCGTTCGCGCCCCCACTGCCGCATCGGGTCGCCGCGGCCGGGGTCTTCGAGTTTGACGATCTCGGCTCCGTGGTCGCCGAGCAACTGACCGCAGAAGGGGCCGGCCAGCAGCGTGCCGGTCTCCACCACGCGGATGTCGGAGAGGGGTCCAGTCATGTGCCGAGTGTAGATTTGGGAAACGCTGTTCCGCCAGAGGAACCAGGCAGGCAGAATGACGGACATGGAGAGAAGAGCAGCCGAGGCGGCCCCGTCCGCCGTCGGCATCGTCGAAGTCGCCCCGCGTGACGGGCTGCAGAACGAGTCCGAGATCCTGACCCCCGCCGAGCGGGCCGAACTGATCACCCGAGCCGTCGCCGCAGGCGCGCGACGGGTGGAGGCGGTGGCGTTCGTCCACCCCGGCCGGGTGCCGCAGATGGCGGGAGCCGAGGAGGTGATGGCGCTCGTGCCCCGCACCGAGGGGGTGAGCTACTCCGGCCTGGTGCTCAACCTGCGCGGCCTGGAACGCGCGCTGGACAGTGGCGTGGACGAGGTCAACTGCGTCGTGGTGGCGAGCGACACCTTCTGCCGCCGCAACCAGGGAGTGGGTACGGAAGACGCCTTCACCGCCTGGGAAGCCGTCGCCGCACGCGCCCACGCGGCGGGCGTGGCCCCCTCGCTCACCATCGCCGCGGCCTTCGGCTGCCCGTTCGAGGGCGAGACGCCCGAGGACCATGTGGTGGAACTGGCCCGGCGGGGCGCGCTGACCGGCGCGGCGGAGGTGGTGCTCGCCGACACCATCGGCGTCGCGGCCCCGGATGCCGTGACCCGGTTGCTGCACGGGGTGGCCGACGCCGCTCCCGGCACCGGACTGCGCTGTCACTTCCACAACACCCGGAACACGGGCTACGCCAATGCCGTGGCCGCGCTGCACGCCGGCGCGAGCTGGCTGGACGCGTCGCTCGGCGGCATCGGCGGCTGCCCGTTCGCCCCCGCCGCCACCGGGAACATCGCCACCGAGGACCTCGTCTACCTGATGGAGCGGATGCGGGTGAGCACCGGCATCGACCTGGTGGCCGCCGCGGAGATCGGCCGCGGTCTCGGCGACCGCCTCGGCAGACAGGTGCCCGCGCTGCTCGGCCGCGCCGGCGGCTTCCCGCCCGGCGTCACCGCAGCGGCCAAGTGAACCGTGCCGTCCCGAAACGGCCCGTGTCCGCCGCCGATTCACTTACATCGCGAGGAAGTTGAGGAACCGTCATGGGAGCGCACCCGCACGGCTGGTGGGTCCTGCTGCACATCGTGCTGTTCGTTTTCTGGCTCGGAGGGGATCTCGGTGTCTACGTCTCCAGCCGCTATGTGCTCGCGCGTGACCTGAGCTTCGAGGCCCGGTCGACGGCCCTGCGCATCATGGGTGTGCTCGACATGGGACCGAAGATCTGCCTGGTCCTGTTCCTGCCCAGCGGGGTGACACTGATGGCCCTCGACCCGCACGGCGCCTCCCTGCTGAACGCGTGGACCGCCACGGCCGCCTGGGGCGCCGCCGCGTGCTGGCTGTGGCTGACGGTGGTCGACCACCATCACCCCGGCCGGTATCCACTGGTGCGACGGGCCGACTGGACCGTGCGCATCGGGCTGACGGTGGTCCTGCTCGGGGTGGGCGCGTACACGCTCTTCGCCGCCGAGCCGTTCGGTGTCACCACCAGCCCGCACTGGCTGGGCGCCAAGGTGATGCTCTATGCGACGGCCATCGCCTGCGGTCTCGGTATCCGGCTCACCCTGCGTCCCTTCGGGGCAGCCTTCGCCGCCCTGGCCCGGGACGGATCGACACCCGGGACGGAGGACGTCCTGCGTCGAGCGGTCAACGGCTGTGTGCCGTACGTCGCGGGAATCTGGGGCTCTGTGCTCGTGGCGGCGGCGCTGGGTGTCTTCAAGCCCGGCGCGTCCCTGTGATCGCACGGGAGGCGGGGCCGGCCCGGGAGACGGGCCGGCCCGGGCGCTCAACCGGTGCCGGGGCGGTGGCCGAACTCGGCGGAGATCCGTTCCGCGGCGGCCATCAGCAGCGGGACGCATTCGGCCATGCGGGGTTTGAACCGTGACTGCGGCCCCGCGACGCTCAGCGCGGCCACCACGTGTCCGTCGTGTCCGAGCACCGGTGCCGCGGCCGAGACCGATCCGCCCTCGCGTTCGCCCGTCGATGTGGCGTAGCCGCGGCGGCGGATGGCGGTGAGCTCCTTGCGGAGCTTCGCCGGGTCGGTGACCGTCCGGTCGGTGAGCGGTTCCAGCTCGTGCCGGCTCAGGTACTCCTCGATCTCGTGCTCCGGCATGAAGGCGAGCACCACCTTGGAGGAGCTCCCCGCATGCAGCGGGTAGGGGATGCCGAGCGCCACCTCGATGCGCAACTCCTGCTGCGGCACCACCTGGTCGACATAGAGACGGGTGTCCCCGCGCCGGATGGACAGGGTCGCCGTCTCGCCGCACTGTGCTGCCAGGCGCCGCAGCTCGGGGGCCGCCATGGTGCGCAGGTCGGTCCGGGCCAGGTAGGCGCGGCCCAGTGAGATGGCTGCCGGGCCGAGGGCGTAACGGCGGGTCACCGGATCTGCCAGAACCAGGTCGCGGTTGCGCAGGGCGGTGAGGATGCGGTGCACCACCGCCTTGGTGATGTGGAGCTCCTGCGCGATCTCGGTGACGCCGAGGTCCGCCCGGCCACTGCGGCCGAAGAGCAGGAGTACGTCCATGGCCCGCTCGACGGCGGCGATCGACCTGCTGCTGTTCTCCTCGCTCACGCTATTCCTTCTGCGGTGCCGGGCCGTTGGGGGGCCGGTCGGGGCGATTGCGCCGACCATTGCCCAGCATAGGGCCGGGATTTCCCCAAGGGAAACGCGATCGCTGAGCTGTCACCGTTCGCCATTGACACCGAATGAAGCCCGTCGTTACGCTCATCGTGACACCGTTCCGCTAGAGGAAACAATATGAAGCCCGCTCGGGATGTCACACCTCAACGAACACACCGGGAGGCGCCATGCGAGCCGCCGTCGACGAGTCCACTTTCCGGCAGACGCTGGCACGCTGGCCCAGTGGCGTCGCGATTGTCACGACCGAAGGGGCCCTCGGCCGCCACGGCATGACGGCCAGTTCCTTCTGCAGCCTGAGCCTCGACCCGCCCCTGGTCCTGGTGTGCATGGACCGCAGGATCCGCTCCCATCAACTGATCGAGGAGCACGGTGTCTTCGCGGTCAGCGTGCTCGGCCGCGACCATATCGACCTCGGCCGGCGGTTCGCCGGAATGGAGCCCGGGGTCAAGGACCGCTTCGAGGACGCCGGCTGGGAGACCCGGGTCACCGGCAGCCCGGTCCTCACCGACGCCGCCGCCTGGGTCGACTGCAAGGTCCGGCACGCCTACCCGGGCGGCGACCACACCATCTTCGTGGGCGAGGTGGTCGACGCCCGCGTGCCCCGGCTGGTCTCGCCGCTGCTCTTCCACTCCCGCGCCTGGGGCCAGATCGCCGACCCGCTGCCGGACGCGGTCACGGTCGCCGACGTGGGGTCGGCCGTGCAGCTCGCGCTGCGTGCCTCTCCCCGCCGGCCCACCGCCCGCCTGCTCGACGCGCTCTCACGCGCCGGGGTGCGCGTCAGGCTGCCGGCCGGTCAGGCTGTCGGTGCGAGGGACGCCGAGGACTGCGCCCTGCCGGTCTCGGTCCTGGTGCCTGGCCCCGACGCGGCCGCAGCGGCGGCTGCCTCCGGAGTCACCGCCGTCGAGTTCACGGTGGCCGAACGTCCAGGAGCGCCCGGTATCCGACTCGCGGATGTGCCCGCGCTGCTGTCCGCGGCGGCAGGATCGGTCACCGTCGTCGGTCGGATCCCCGACGCGCTGAACCCTTCGCGCGCACCCCGTGTGCTCGACCTCGTGGCCGCGCTGCGCTCGGCCGGCTGTGACGAGATCGCCCTGGAGGAGGCCGCGGACACCGGGGGCGAAGCCTCCCCCGACCAGAGCTCGCCGTTGCACCTGAGACTGCTGCTCCAGGACGCCGTCCAACTGGCCGGCGGGATTCCGCTGCGGCTGTGCCTGCGTGACGACCACGGTCTCGGACTGGTCAACGCGCTCACCGCGATGAAGAGCGGCGTCCGCCACTTCGACACCGCTCTCGCGGGCTGCGACGGAACGCTGGACACCGAACGGCTACTGCTGCTCTGCTCCCGCATGGGCGTAGGGGTGCCGGTCGAGTCCGGCCCCCTCGCCGAGTGCCGCACCGAGCTGAACCGCCTCGTGCGGCGCGGCCGGCCCCGCCGCCCCGCCTGAGCGGGCCGCCTCCGCCGGGTCGCCGGATCCCGGACCGGCCCGGCTCGTCCGCCGTCGTATCCGCGCCACCGCTGACCGCACGCGGCGCACCGCGCCACCGCAATCCTTCCCTCGCCCACCCTTCCCGCCGAGGAGTCGACGCATGACAGCACCACGCCTGACAGGCGAGCGTCTTATCGATGCCATGACACCCGAGGAACTGGACCGAGCCCGACGGGTCGAGTCCGTACTGCCCGCCCTGCGCGAGGCCGCTGCCGGAGCCGACGCCGCCGGTGAGTTCCCGCTCGGCCACGTCGCCCTGCTGAGGGAGGCCGGCCTGCTGGGTCTGGTCGTTCCCGAGGAGTACGGCGGCCTGGGCGGCGGACTGCGCGACCTCGCTGCCGCGACCTTCGCCATGGGGACCGCCTGCCCGTCCACCGCCCTGGCCTTCTTCTTCCACAACACCAGCGCCTCGCGTGGGCTGCTGCCCCTGGAGGCGATACGCGCGGGCCTGTTCGAGGCCGGCGAGATCCCTGAGGTCACCGCCTTCGCCGAGCGGGTGCTGAAGGCGATGGCCGGCGGACAGTGGATGGGCAACTTCGCCAGCGAGTCCGTCAAGAGCTCCGGAGCCAACATCTCCATCGCGACCACCGCCCGTCGTACCGAGGGCGGCTGGCGACTGGACGGCGAGAAGTCCTTCGGCTGCGCCACCGGCGTCGCCGACGTCTACCTCGTCACCGCACGTCTGGACGGCGTCGAGGGTACGGACGGCCTCGCCCTCTTCCTCGTGCAGCGGGAGTCGCCGGGCGTGTCGTCCCGCGAGCCGTGGAACGGCATCGGCATGCGCGGCAGCGCCAACCACGGCATCCGCCTCGACGGAGTGACCGTGCCGGACGAGGACGCGCTCGTCGTCCCCGGCGCCTTCACCCGGATGCTCCAGGTCAGCCGCGGCAGCTTCGTGGGCAATCAACTCGCCATCGCCGCGGTGTACACGGGCGCCGCCCAGGCCGTCTACGACCACACCCTGGACCGCCTCACCAGCAAGACCTTCGCCGACACCGGGCGCCCCATCGCCGCCAGCCCCATGCACCAGGTGCTCATCGGCGACATGACCCAGCGCCTGGAGACCGCCTACCTGTGGCTCGGCCGCCAGCTCGAACTCGAGACCTCAGAGCCGCCGTTGCGTCCCAAGCCGGAGGTCTTCCGGCAATGGCGGCTGGGCAAGGGCTCCGTCACCGAAGCGTGCTTCGACGTCGCGCTCGGCGCGCTCAAGGCGTGCGGCACGTCCGGCGCCACCCTCGACGGGATCATCGGCCGCACCCTGCGCGACCTCGCCATGGGGCTGGTGATGACGTTCCCCGCGGAGCGTGGACGGCTGGAGGTCGCCAAGATGGCGTCCGAGGACCGGGCCACCGCCCTCTTCGCGACAGTGGAGAGCGGTCGATGACCACGTCCTTCCACCCCGAGCCGGTCGCCGACCTCGTCGACGGGCGGCCGGGGGCCTGCCGCCCGCTCCCCGGCGGCTTGTTCCGGCAGAACCCCGTCACCGGCGAGGACCTCGACCCCGTGCGTGCCAGCACCGACGCCCGAGTGGAGAGCGCGCTGGACGCCGCGCACCGGGTGCACCGCTCCGGGGCCTGGGCCATGCGGCCCGACGCCGCACGGGCCGACGCCCTCGACGCCGCCGCCGGTGCGGTGGAGGCGCGGGCCGCCGACATCACCCTGGCCGAGAGCTTCGGCAGCGGGGTGCCGCACGCGCAGACCGCGGTTCTCGGCGTCATCCTCGGCGGCGCCTTCAGGCTGGCTGCCGCCCGGCTGCGGGACTCGGTGCTCGTCAGCACCCTCACCCGTCCCGACGGGCGCCTTGTCACCGTGCGCAGGGAGGCCCTCGGCCCGGCCCTGTGTGTGGTCCCCTACAACGCACCGGCCCCGATGGCCGCCCACAAGGCGGCCTCCGCCTTGGCGGCCGGCTGTCCAGTGCTGGTGAAGGCGCCCGAACTCAACCCCTACGGAACGCAGTTGATGGTGGAGGCCGCCGTCGCGGGGCTTACCGCGGCCGGCGCGCCGCCCGCTCTGCTCCAACTCCTGCACGGCGACGCCGCGACCGGCGCCCGGCTGGTCGCCGACGACCGGGTGCGCGCGGTCTCCTTCACCGGCGGCACACCGGCCGGACGTGAGGTCGGAGCCGCCTGCGGACGTGCTCTGAAGCCCGCCCAGCTGGAACTGGGCGGCAACAACGCGCTGGTGGTCATGGAGGACGCGGACACCGCCACCGCTGCCCGGATCGCCGCCGAACTGCTCACGACCCTCAACGGCCAGTGGTGCCGAGCCCTGGGACGACTCGTCGTGCCGGCCGCCCGCCAGGCCGAACTGGTCGAAGCCATCGGCGAGGTCCTGGCCTCTCTGCGGACCGGCGACCCACTCGACCGCGACACCGGATACGGGCCGCTCGCGCACTCCCGGCACCGGGATTCCGTGCGCACCTCGGTTGCGGCCCTCACCCGTCTCGGCGCGAAGGAACACACCTTCACGCCGGTTCCCGACTGGGGCAACTGGCTGGCCCCGGCTCTGCTCACCGGCGCCCCCGAGGAGCACGCCCGCGGGGAGATCTTCGGCCCGGTGGCG
>NZ_JAELVH010000269.1 GCF_019399235.1 Streptomyces poriferorum
ACCCACCACCCCTGCCACCGCCCCGTCTGGACCGAGCACGCCGAACGCACCAAGACCTTCCTCGGCCAGCTCGGCGCCCCACGCAAGACCGAACGCAGCCGGCTCCAAGCCGATTACGACCGGGCGATGCGCGTGGTCACCGAGATCGACGCCGCCAACACCACCTCTGAGGAGACAACAGCGTGAGGATCACCGCAGCTCAGCGGACGGAGAACGAGAGCCGAGTCAGGTCAGCTATGGACCGCCTCCTGCGGGGCGAGATCCCACCCGGTGGCCGATGCGACATCAAGACCCTCGCCCGCGAAGCTGACGTCGACCGCACCGCCTTCTACGGCACCCGCCCCTACGCTCATCTCCGCGAAGAGTTCGAACGCCGCCTAGAAGCCCTTCAGCACGCTGGCAAGATCCCTGACCCCCGTGAGGCCCAGATCGACCGCCTCAAAGCACAGGTGACGACGTTCAAGGAGCGGCTGGCCACGGTGGAGAAGGCGAACGAGGAGCTCGGCGACTTCCGCGTCCAGGCCCTCGCACGGCTCGCCGCTCAGCATGAAGAGATCGTCCACCTGCGTGGGATCGCCAACGCCGCCAGCCGGGTGACGCGGCTCCCTGGAGCCCGAGCGGCCACGATGGGATCCTGCTGACATGCCCGTCGGGGGGCCGCAGCCGGAGTGCCGCCAGGAACGGACCGTGGCTCTGGCACTTCCAAGAACACACCGCAGGTCGGCCACGCCGACGAGCCGAAGGAGAACAACAACACGTGACCGGCACAACTGATACCGAAGTTCCTCTGACCGGAGGCCGTATCACTCCGGGCGTCGTCCGCGTCGGCCATACGGTCCGACGGCCCACCACGGGGTCATCGGCCTTCGTCGCCGAGCTGCTCACACAACTCCAGCAGCTCCAGTTTTCAGGCGCACCGCGTTACCTCGGAATTGACGAAGCCGGCCGCGACACATTCAGCTACCTGCCCGGCTGGGTGCCGACCAAGTTCCAACGCTGGGCTGATAGCCAGGTCGCCGCCGCCGGGACCCTCCTTCGCTCACTGCATGAGGCAACCCGTGACAGCGGCCTCACCGCAGGACATCCGGTCATCTGCCATCACGACCCCGGCCCGAACAACACTGTCTTCCAAGACAGCCAACCGGTCGGCTTCATTGACTTCGACACCGCCGCCCCCGGTGATCCACTCGAAGACCTCGGATACATGGCCTGGACGTGGTGCGTCTCCTCGAAGACCAACGCACCACCCGCCCCTGCCCAAGCCGCCCAGGTGAGGATCCTCACTGACGCCTATGGCCTCACCGCCACCGACCGAGCTCAAGTCGTCGACGCGATGGTCGACCGTCAGTCCCGCAACGCGCACTGGTGGACAGAACGCCTGAGCGACCCCAGCCATCGTGCTGCCAGCGCTGAGCAGATCGTCTCCCGCATCGCCTGGTCCGAGCGCGAACACGCCTACACCATCACCAACCGCGCCACCTTCGAAGCGGCACTGCGATGACGTCCGAACCCGCCTACGCGATAACCGGCGGGAACGATCATTCAGGTCCCCGCTCCGTCCAGACCTACTCGCCAGCGCTCCCAACAGCAAGTGATCCGCATCACGTTCATGCCTTCCGAATGCAACACGCTCGACCATCAGAGTCGTGAACGCCGGAGTCGGCGGCAGCTCCCTCAATGACCACACGAAGACATCCGCACACGGCCTCTGCGGACACAAGGCACTCCGGTCTGACCCATCCTGGTGAGGGCGGGGCAAGTCTGCTCACGCTGATGGCGAAGCCCCGACACAAGAAGGCGGAGAACGTACGGAAGTACTTCCACCTCCACCCTTCCCCTGAGGCGATCGCCGGAGTCACCAGCCTGCTCGCGCCGGGCTGAGGCGGAGGACCGGTACGGGGAATGCCCTACGACGGCATCTGTGACGGCCGTGCAGGTCAATGGTTGTACGCGTGACCGTCCACCGGGCAAATCCCGCTTCGGACGTGGCGCGATGAGGCGAGCGTCTCGCCGCAGCGCGGGTCTGCTGGGCGGCCGTCACTGATTCGGAACGGTGATGCCGGCCGCGCGCAGGTTCGCCTCGACCAGCGTGTTCAACCGGGCGATGGACGGTGACTGGTCTTCCCGGTGGTGGTTGACCATTGCATACCGGGAGGCGGCGTCGGGCTGGTCCTGAAACCCGGTCGGCATCGCCAGCAGCGCCCGTTGGGTCAGCAGTTTGTCGGCCAGCGTGGACGCCAGCTCCTCGATCCGCGGGTCGTCCGGATCCCAGGCTCTCGCATCCCAGCCGAGCTTGGTCAGCTCGACCGACTCGGGGTCGTCCAGGGAGTGTTCGAGCCGGGCCAGGAAGCTGTCGAAGATCTCCGGGACCAGTGCCCGGGCCAGCACCAGAGCCTCCCGTTGACCGGCCACGTAGTCGGGACCGAACCCGAGTGCGGCGAGCCGCTCCAAGACCGCGCAGGCCCGGTCGGGCAGCAGGGCGCGGTCACCATGATCGAGACGGTGCAGCCTGTCGCGGCGCACGATCAGGTCTTCGATCCGTTCGGAGAGTTGGTGGTGCACGTCGTCCAGGGTGGCGGCGAACGTCGTGGGATCGGCGTCGAGCAGGTCACCGATCCCGGCCAGCGGCACGCCTGCCGCGGCCAGGGTCCGGACCTGGACCAGCCGGTACAGCTCGTCCGATCGGTATCGGCGGTAGCCGGAGCGGTCGCGTTCCGGCTCGGCGACCAGGCCGAGCCGGTGATAGTGCCGCACGGTTTTGATCGTGACACCGACGAACGCCGCCGCCTGACCGATCGTGAGCCCGTCTGTCATCGGCTCGGCGCACCTCCGGATAGTGGGCGATTGCGGTCTCGCGTACTGCGTCGGTGACGGCCGGGAAGTCCGACTGATCACCGGGGTGAGGATAGCGCGCACCCGTTCTCAGCCCACCCCCTGCTGCCAAGAGAGAACCGGGACGCCTGCGATCGGTGCCGGTCGCCTCTCTGATCCGCGCAGGGGGTTGACCTTGACCATGGGTCAAGGCCGCAGGCTCTGCACATGGCGCCGTTCGAAGGGCCAGGCGGCCGCCAAGGCCGCCGTGAGAACCACATCGTGAACAGGAGATTCATCATGGGAACAAACAACAGCGGCTTCTCCGACGCGGGGCTGCGCCGGCTGCGCGAAGTGCTGGCACAGCACGTCGAGTCCAAGAAGATTCCCGGCCTCGTCGCCCTTGTCAGCCGCGGCGACCGAACGCACGTCGAAGCGATCGGGACGATGCGTCATGACGGTGGCGCGCCGATGCGCCGGGACACGATCTTCCGGATGGCGTCCACGTCCAAGCCGGTCACGATGGCAGCGGCGATGATCCTGCTCGACGAGTGTCGGTTGCGGCTGGACGAACCCGTGGACCAGTGGCTGCCCGAACTCGCCGACCGGCAGGTGCTGAAGCGGCCCGACGGCCCCCTGGACGACACCATGCCGGCACACCGGCCGATCACCGTACGGGACCTGCTGACCTCCACGTTCGGGCTCGGGGTGGACTTCGAGTCGATGGCTTCCCCGATCAGGGCCGCGACCTTCGAGCGTCTCGACTACAGCGTGGCATCCGGGCCCGCCCCGGAGCCGGACGAGTGGATGCGCCGCCTCGGCGAACTGCCGCTGCAGTACCAGCCCGGAGTGCGGTGGCAGTACGACCTCAGCAACGAGGTGGTCGGTGTGCTCGTCTCCAGGGTCACGGGACAGTCGTTGGAGACGTTCCTGCGCACACGCATCCTCGATCCGCTGGGGATGAAGGACACCGCCTTCCACGTGCCCGCCGACAAGATCGACCGACTGCCGCCGCTGTACGGGCCCGATCCGCAGACCGGCGAGTTCCTCGTGTGGGACCAGGCGGCAGGGGGAAGGTCCAGCGTGCCTCCCGCGTTCCAGGGCGCCGGCGGCGGGCTGGTCTCCACCGCCGACGACTACCACGCCTACTTCCAGATGCTGCTGAACCACGGGATGCACGGGAGTGAACGGATCCTGTCCCGCGCCGCCGTCGAGTTGATGACCACCAACCGCCTCTCGCCCGAGCAACTAACCGCCCGGGAGGTCATGTTCAGCAACGTCGCCCACCTGTCATCCGGCCAGGGGTCGAGCGGCGGCTGGGGCTTCGGAATGGCGGTGCGCACCCATCGCGGCGACTATGCGCCCATCGGCCAGTTCGGCTGGTTCGGCGGTACCGGCACCACCGCCTACGCAGACAAAACCAACCAGCTCACCGGAGTCCTGCTCACCCAGGTCGGACTGTCCACCCCGGATTCACCGCGTGCCATGAACGACTTCTGGACCACGCTCTATCAGGCCATCGACTGACAACGAGCCCGACCGACACTTCGCGGCCCGGCTTTGTTGGTCAGGAGCGGGTTCTGGCACACATTCCGTGAGGACGATCAACGCGTTCTGCCATGGCGACGTCTCGTCACCTGAGAACGTGGTGCGGTGTGATGACCTCATAACGGTGCTCTTTCCGCACTTCAGGGCGGTTCTGGTGGAGCGGGTGTTCACGGAGTGCAGTGTGGTGCACGTCGTCGCGAGAACCCTCGATGGCCCTGCTTCGTGCCGGACTGTGAGCTTCCGTCGAGGCGCGTGCACAGCTGCTACCAACGTCGGCTAGCCGATAGTCCGCTCGGTGGCCAGCCGGTGCTGATCGAACTGACTGTGCGGCGACTGTACTGCGAGAACGACCTGTGCCGGCGCCGTACGTTCGTCGAGCAGGTCGCGGGGCTGACGTTCAGGTACGTGAGACACACTCCTGCTTCACGCCGTGTCCTGGCAGCCATTGCGGTTGCCCTCGCAGGCCGGGCCGGGTCCCGCCTTGCTGCTGCCCTGCAGACGAGGGTGAGCCGGACGACCCTCCTGCGGGTGATCATGGCCGGCCTGATCCGCCGTGGGCGGTCCCAAGGGTGCTGGGCGTCGATGACTTCGCCACCCGCCGCGGGCACCACTACGGCACTGTCCTCATCGACTGCGAGACCCATCGACCTCTCGACTTGCTGCCCGGCCGCGGCGCCTTCACCCTGGTCAGCTGGCTGCGCGAGCATCCCGGCGCCGAGATCATCTGCCGTGACCGGGCGGGATCCTACGCCGACGGCGCCCGGAGGGGTGCCCCGAACGCAGTCCAGGTGGCCGACCGCTTCCACATCTGGCAGAACCTCGGCACGGCCGTCGAAGCCAGCGTCCGACTTCACAGCACCTGCCTCAAGACGGCTTGCGCCAGCTCCGACGAGCCTACGAGCAGTGGCGACAGCACGGTTACGACGAAGTCGATGTCGCCGATCGAAGCTCGCATCCGAGAGCGGCACGCGACAATCCATGCCCTGCTGGCCCAGGGACACGGAATCCGGGAGATCGCCAGGGAACTGCACATGGGCGGTAACACTGTCCGCCGCAACGCGCGCGCAGCAGTCCCCGAACAGCTACTGACCGGAAGGCGCCAGCCCCGGGCCAGCCAGCTCGACCCCTACAAACCCCACCTGGACAAACTCTGGGCCGAAGGACACACCAACGCCATCCAACTGCATGCCGAGCTCCAGAATCTCGACTACCGCGGGAGCTAACAGATCATCAGCCACCTTCTGCGATCGAGGCGCCGCCGACGCATCCGCGTTGTCCCACCCGCACCACCGCATCATCCGCCGGGTCACCGGCTGGATGATGCGGCACCCCGAGAACCTGGCCGACGGGGAACGCCAGCAGTTCGCCGCCGTCCTTGCCCACTGCCCTGAACTGGGACTGTCGGACCCCTGCGGCATGCTCACCAGCATGAACGAAGACGCCTTCTGGCAGCTCATCGAGGACTGCAGGCCCATGGAACCTGACCCGGACGCCGACCTCCTTGCAGACACCCTCACCGAGCGGCTTGCCCAGTCTCCGTTGTCGTTGACCATCGGCTTTGCCGAACAACTGTCATGGGCGCTCTACCGGCTTGACCGCAAGGAGTACGGACACGACTTGGGCGGAGACGCCTTTCTCTACGCCCGTGCCGCGGTCGTTGCTGCAGGCCGCACCGAATTCGACAGCGTCCTCGAAGACTCTGCGGCCTTCGCTCCCTACGCCACCGACCTCATCTGGGCCGAGAGCTTGCTCTACACACCGGACCGGGCATACAGACGCATCACCGGGGAGGAGTGGGACCGCGACACGCGATATTCTTACGAGTCGTACTCGAATACTGAGGGCTGGGCCGACTGAACAGCACGGCCTGCCGATGGTGACGAACTCCAGCGCTGTCGCCATTGATCGTCCTCACGGAATGTGTGCCAGAACCCAAGTCTCATCGATATTCGGGCACCAGCGACAAGCGCCTGCTCCTGCAATTCGTCTACAAAAGCTCTCCGTTTCGACCTACGCAGCCAGCAGGCTGGCCTCGGAGACGAGAGCCCGGGACCGGCGCCGAGGCGGGCTGCCCGGATCCAGAACTCGCAGCTCCAGGTGATGTCGCAGAGCGATCCGTCCAGCGGCAAGTCTGTGACCCTGCGCATGGCACCGGACCAACGCTCGGGTGACTCGGCGATCCTGGAGCATCTGGACGGAACACCGCGCGTGCATCACGACCGGGCCTACACAGCGGTCACCAACTCGCCTCCGCCCGACGAGCAGCACGCCCACCTGCGGACCACCCAGGCTCTGGGCGGCAGCAAGCCTCTGCCGCACGGGACCGATCCCTCGGACCGTTTCGCACCCACGGCGTATTACCCCGCGCGGCGTCCCCAGCCCGGCGACACGACCCATGCGGTCGCTTCACCGCTGAACGTGATACGCAATACCGCCCAGCCGTTCCGCGTAGCCGACCCCGCCAAGCCCTATCCCCCACAGCCCATATGACGCACGCTCACGGATCTGAGCAACGACATCTACGTCTACGTCTACGAGCCGACCTCACAGCCCAACACCGACTGGGTCCACACGTCCGGATTCAATGCCTCCGAAGCCGCACCTGCACTAAAACTCGACCTGCCAAACCACACCAGCCTCCGACGGCGAGACGACTGGCCGTGACCTCGGACGCCGTCTGCGGAAAATGGCGCGACCCTTCGCACCGTTCTCCAGTCGGATTGGAGGAGTCGGAGCAACGGGGCTGCCAGGTTCCCTCGCCCGGCCTCGGAATCATCGGCAGAGCGGTGAGTCGACACCCTCTCTCTCCGGCTCAGATCACTGGGTGGAGACCTTGTGGACGGTGGTGTCATCAGGTTTCAGCAGTCGCCCGTCCGCCGACCGGACTTCCAGTGCGCGAAGGGGATGTCCCTGCCGGCTGTCGACCATCTGCGAGTGCGGTTCGCCGGGGGCGAAGGCATTCTGCTCACCCCACTGCCGCAGCGCCACGATGACGGGGAAGAGGGCTTTGCCCTTCGGGGTCAGTACGTATTCGCTGTAGGCGCTGCCGTCCGAGGCGGGGATGGATTCGAGGACACCGCCGGCGACCAGGGCGCGCAGGCGCGCGGTGAGGATGTTCTTCGCCACGCCGAGGCTGCGCTGGAACTCCCCGAAGCGACGGCTCCCGTCGAAGGCATCTCGCACGATCAGAAGAGACCACCAGTCGCCGATCGCGTCCACTGACCGCGCGACGGGACAGTCGCTGTCGTCGAAGCGCGTCCTTGCCACCATGCCGTCCTCCACTCTCACACTAGTTGCAAAATGCTACCAAAAAAAGCTACGGTCCCCGTTGGTGGCAAGATGAAACCAAGTGTGCGGAGGGGTTCTGAATGCTCAGCAACTGTGAGGCTGCGACACCACGGGCCGCGGCCCGAAGCGGCGGAGGTTCCGGGGTCGTCCCGTCCCGCGGCGTCGTCATACTGTTCGCTGTCGCCTGTGGAACCGCGGTGGCCAACGTCTACTTCGCCCAGCCGCTCCTGGTGACTGTGGGCCACGACCTCGCTATGAGCCCGGCACTTGTCGGCAGCGTCGTCACCCTCACGCATGTCGGATACGGGCTGGGACTCTTCTTCCTCGTGCCGCTGGGCGACGTGGCCGACCGCAGACGGCTCATCGTGGCCCAGCTGCTTCTCCTGGCGGTGGCACTGGCAGCGGTCGCCACCGCCCGCACCGCAGCGATCCTGCTCGCGGGTATGGCCGGGATGGGGCTTCTCGCGGTAGTCACACAGACGTTGGTGGCCTTCGCGGCGTCACTGGCCCCTCCCGCCCGGCGCGGACGCGTCGTCGGCCTGGTGACCAGCGGCGTGGTCGTCGGGATTCTGCTCGCCCGCACCGCATCCGGGCTCACGGCCGACCTCGCGGGCTGGCGCTCCGTCTACCTCGCTTCAGCGGTGCTCACCGCTCTGCTCGCCCTGGTCCTGCACCGAGTGCTGCCGCGCCACACCGATGTCCCGCCGACATCCCTGCGTTACGGACAGCTCCTGCGCTCCACGATCACCCTGTTCGCACGGGAACGGCTTCTGCGGCTCCCGGGCCCTGCTCGGCCTGCTGATCTTCGCAGCCTTCAGCACCCTGTGGAGCAGCATCGCGCTGCCACTCAGCGAGCCCCCGTTTTCCCTTTCCCACACCGCGATCGGGGCATTGGGGCTGGTCGGAGCCGTAGGCGCCCTAGGCACTGTTTCTCG
>NZ_JAELVH010000026.1 GCF_019399235.1 Streptomyces poriferorum
GGGCATGGAGGCGGGCATGGATGATTCATCCGTTCAATGAGTCTGGAATGGATGAAACATACACTTCAAGACTGCCGCGCCGCCGCTTAGCGTCGTCCCCGGACCCGTACGCGCGCTTCCGTGCCGGTCCGGGGGATCCGGCACACTCGAAGCAGCGCGTCAGTGATCGAACCGAAGGAAAGGCCATCCGCCCCATGAGCAGCAACGAAGCGCCGCGCGGCCCCGTCGACTCGTCCCGCGTCCCGCGGTACGCCGGACCCGCGACGTTCGCGCGGCTGCCCCGTCTCGACGAGGTCGGCACCACGGAGGTCGCCGTCGTCGGGGTGCCCTTCGACTCGGGCGTCTCCTACCGGCCAGGCGCCCGCTTCGGCGGCAACGCGATCCGGGAGGCCTCGCGGCTGCTGCGCCCGTACAACCCGGCGCAGGACGCCTCGCCGTTCGCCCTGGCTCAGGTCGCCGACGCCGGGGACATCGCCGCGAACCCCTTCAACATCAACGAGGCCGTCGAGACGATCGAGGCCGCCGCCGACGACCTCCTCTCCACCGGCGCCCGGCTGATGACACTCGGCGGCGACCACACCATCGCGCTGCCGCTGCTGCGCTCCGTCGCCAAGAAGCACGGCCCCGTCGCGCTGCTCCACTTCGACGCGCACCTCGACACCTGGGACACCTACTTCGGCGCCGCGTACACCCACGGCACCCCGTTCCGCCGGGCCGTCGAGGAAGGCATCCTCGACACGTCCGCGCTCTCCCACGTCGGCACCCGCGGCCCGCTGTACGGCAAGCAGGACCTCACCGACGACGCCAAGATGGGCTTCGGCATCGTCACCTCCGCCGACGTCATGCGGCGCGGCGTCGACGAGATCGCCGACCAGCTGCGTCAGCGCATCGGCGACCGGCCGCTCTACATCTCCATCGACATCGACGTCCTGGACCCGGCCCACGCCCCCGGCACCGGCACCCCCGAGGCCGGCGGCCTCACCTCCCGCGAGCTGCTGGAGATCGTGCGCGGGCTGTCCTCCTGCAACCTGGTCTCCGCCGACCTGGTCGAGGTCGCCCCCGCGTACGACCACGCCGAGATCACCTCCGTCGCCGCCTCGCACGCCGCGTACGAACTGACGACGATCATGACCCGCCAGATCGCGGACGCCCGGAAGCCGGCCGAGGAGGCGCGGAACCAGTGAGCCACGACCACCACGACGAGCGACCCGAACTCACCCCCGCCCAGATCGCCGCCGCACTGAACCCCCCGCCCGGACGCAACGGCGGCGACCTCGTCGTCGAGACGCTCCAGGGCCTCGGCGCCACCACCGTCTTCGGCCTGCCCGGGCAGCACGCACTCGGCATGTTCGACGCGCTGCGCCGCTCGTCCCTCGGCTACGTCGGCCTGCGCGTCGAGAACAACGCGGGCTTCGCCGCCGACGCCTACGGGCGCATCACCGGCGAGGTCGCCCCGCTCCTCCTGTCCACCGGACCGGGCGCGCTCACCTCGCTCGCCGCCCTCCAGGAGGCGGCGGCGGCCTCCGCACCCGTACTGGCGATCTCCAGCCAGATCCCGACCGCGGGCCTCGGCGGCGGCCGGCACGGCTATCTGCACGAGCTGCGTGACCAGAAGGCGTCGTTCCGCGACGTCGTGAAGTCCGTGCACACCGTCCGTACCGCCTCGCAGATCCCGTCCGCGATCGCCGCCGCCTGGGAGTCCGCGCTCACGGCCCCGCACGGCCCGGTCAGGATCGAGATCCCCGAGGACGTGCTGATCGCCGAGACGACCCTGCCCGTCGTCACGGCGATGGATGCCACCCCGCGCGAGGTGCACGCACGCCCCGAACTCATCGCCGTCGCCGCCCACCTGCTGTCGAACGCGGAGCGGCCGGCGATCATCGCGGGCGGCGGAGTCGTACGCTCCGACGCGTCCGGCAAGCTGCGCGCCCTCGCGGAGAAGGTCGGCGCGCCGGTCGTCACCACCTACGGCGGCAAGGGCGCCTTCCCGTGGGAGCACCCGCTCTCCCTCCAGTCCTGGATCGAGGACCGGCACACGACGGACTTCCTGGAGGACGCCGACGTCCTGCTCGTCGTCGGCTCCGGCCTCGGTGAACTCTCCTCGAACTACTACACGTTCGCGCCCCGCGGCCGTGTCGTCCAGATCGAGGCCGACGCCGGGAAGCTCGAGTCCAACCACCCGGCCCTCGGCATCCACGCCGATGCCCGGGACGCGCTGGCAGACCTCATCGAAGCGGTCACCCCGCGCCGGGACCCGGCCGCCGCCGAGCGCGTCGCTGCGGTGCTCGGCCGGGTACGGGACCGGATCGCCGGTCAGGAGCTCACCCTGGAACAGCGCCTCGTCGCCGGGATCAGGACCGCCCTGCCCGACGCGTCACCCAGCTTCTGGGACATGACGATCCTCGGCTACTGGGCCTGGGCCGCCTTCGATGCCCGTCACCCCAACACCATGCACTCCGCCCAGGGCTCCGGCGGCCTCGGCTACGCCTTCCCGGCGGCCATCGGCGCGGCCGCCGCCGACCGGACGAAGCCCGTCCTCGCGGTGTCCGGAGACGGCGGCGCGATGTACTCGATCGCGGAACTCGCCACCGCCCGCCAGTACGAACTGCCCGTCACCTGGCTGATCGTCGACGACGGCGGCTACGGCATCCTGCGCGAGTACATGACCGACGCGTTCGGCGAGACCAGCGCGACGGAACTGTCCCGCCCGGACTTCGTGGCCCTCGCCGAGTCCTTCGGCGTCCCCGCGGTCCGTACGAACCCGGAGGCGCTCACCGACGACCTCGCCAAGGCCCTCGCACAGCCCGGCCCCTCGGTCGTCGTGCTCCCGGCGCTGCTGCGGATGTTCCGGCCGACGCACCTCTGACGCACTCGTACCCGCACCCGTACCCGGGACCGCGGCCGTCCCGGGCGCGGGTGCGTCGCGTCAGAGCGCGGCGGTCTCCTTGCCGATGACCTCCAGCTGCTCCCGTCTGCCCCGGGCGAACTCCTCGCACTGCCCGGCGTCCTGACTGCCCGGCAGGTCCCGGGCCGCGGGCAGCAGATCCGGGATCATCCGGAACACGGCACCGGCCGCGGCCGCCCGGCCACGCAGCCGCGCGGAATGCAGGGACCGGCCCACCATGATCAGCGGCTCGGTCATATGGGTGCGAGGTCTCCTCGCGGCGTTCTCCTGCGTGTCCGCGCGACCCAGCGCGCGGGAACCGATGTCGGCGAGCAACTGCAAGGTCTCCAGAGCCGCGTACAACTGACCGCAACGATAGGCATCCGTGGGCCGACCCTCCGACATGACCGCTCCTCCGCTCCACCGGTTCTCCGGTCTCCGTTCCACCGGCAGAGGGCATCACTACCCGTCCCCGCCCGCACCGGAACGCCGCGACGGGGCGGCATGAGATCAGACACGGAATCGGGCACGAACCGCCTTCGCCGTACAACTTTCCGCCCGTCCGCGAGTCAATCCAGTGGGCACGCCGGGGGGCGCGCCCACGAACCTCAGGGGACGGGAAGCCACACACATGACGACACCCCGCATATCCCGACGTGCCCGCGGCGCACTCTGTGCCGCGCTCGCCGTCGGAGTGCTCGCACCCGTGGCGGTCAGCGCGGCACCCGCCGCGGCCGCCACACCGACGGCGAGCTGCACCTCGGCGAGGGCCGGGCTCGCCGCCAAGCTGTCGAAGGACATCACCGCCGCGCTGAAGGGGCGCAATTCGACCACCGCGGTGGCCCTCTACGACCGGACCACGAAGACCACGTGCACGCTCCGGGCCACGTCGAAGTACGACTCCGCCAGCGTCGTGAAGGCGACCGTGCTGGCCACGCTGCTCTGGGACAACGCCAAGCACGGCCGCCACCTCACGCAGCGCGAGACCGACCTCAGCACCGCGATGATCACCAAGTCCGACAACAACGCGACCACCGCCCTGTGGAAGCAGCTCGGCGTCACCAAGGTCAACGCGTTCCTCAAGGCGGCCGGGATGACACACACCGTGCCCGGGTCCGGCGGCTACTGGGGGCTGACCCAGATCACCGCCCAGGACCAGCAACGGCTGCTGATCCTCCTCACCGCGAAGAACTCCGTGCTCACCGACAGCGCCCGCGCCTACGAGCTCGGCCTGATGCGCAAGGTCGTCTCCGGTCAGCGCTGGGGCACGCCCGCCGGGGCCCCGGCGGGGGTCACCGTCCAGCTGAAGAACGGCTGGCTCCAGCGTGCCACCCACGGCTGGCGGGTCCACAGCATCGGCGCCTTCACGGGCAAGGGCCACGACTACGTGCTCACGGTGCTCACCCAGGACAACAAGACGATGACGGACGGCGTCAACACCATCCAGGCCGTAGCCAAGGCCGTGCACAAGGACCTGAACCTGCCGCCCGCGAAACCGCGCATCATGCACGACCTGTCCGCCCGCAGCCTGCACCGGGCGGACGTCTCCACCGTGGCGCCCCTCCTCCAGGAAGCGATCCCGCCCGTGCCCGAGGCGCCGGCCGGCCGGATGCTCACCGTGTCCCCGCGGTAGTCCGTCCGGGCTCCGGGCCGTGTCCTCGACTCCGCGGCGTTCGACGCCGGGTCGAGGACACGGCCAGGCCTCTCGTTCGGATCAGGCCTCGCTCGCCGGGCCCGGCCCCGTTCCTTCGCTTTAACGCAGGGGACACCTTCCGTAGCTCTCCCGTAACACCCGGGCGCAAGACTCTCGGCATCGCGCAGCCACCGGGATCGACGGGCCCATTCGCCCGCCGGGGCTGCAAGCTCACGACGTGTCCGGCAGCAAGGCCGGTGCGTGCGTGCCCGGCCCGCCCTGTGCGGGACGGTGGAAGCGCCGGGGGCGGTGACCGCGCTTCGTTCCCCCGCGTACCGGCTCGACGGCCGCGTACGCCGCGAAGAGGGAGAACCACGTTGACCACAGAGCCGTACAGCAAGCCTGCCGAGCGTGAGGCCGGGGCCGGGCAGGAGCTCGACCGGGAGCGGCGGATGGGCTCCCAAACCGGGACCGCGACCGTCGCCCGGGACATCAGGGTCGTCGATCTGACCGACTTCGAGGCCCGGCGTGCCGACATCACCGCGGAGTTGTGGCAGGCCGCCACCGAGACCGGCTTCTTCCAGCTCTCGGGGCACGGCCTCGAGCCGGCCGGAATCGACGCGGCGTTCGCCGCAGCCGGGGCGTACTTCGACCTCCCCGCCGGCATCAAGAGCCGCCACGCGCTCAGGAAGGGTCTGAACGCCGGCTGGGAGTACCGCAGCCAGGTGCGCCCCTCCACCGGTACCCCGGACGAGAAGGAGTCCTACCAGCTCACCCGGCCGCACATGGAAGGACTGTGGCCGGACGAGAGCGAACTGCCGGGATTCCGCGAGACTCTGCTCGATTTCGAGCGCCGCTGTCACACCCTCGCCCACCAGGTGCTGTCCTGCTTCGCCGAACGTCTCGGCTTCGCACGTGACTTCTTCGCCCGGCAACACGATCCGGCCAGCCCTCTGCACCAGAGCACCCTGCGTCTGCTGCACTACTACGCCGTCCCCGAGCAGGCACGCGGTCAGGCGGACGGCGGGTGGCGCGCCGGAGCTCACACCGACTTCGACTGCCTGACCCTCCTCTTCCAGCGCGACGGGCAGGACGGTCTCCAGGTGTGTCCGGGCAAGGAGGCCGACAGCCGCGCATGGACGCCCGTGCCGGCTCGCGGCGACCTCATCACCTGCAACATCGGCGACATGCTCATGCGGTGGAGCGGCGATCTCCTGCCGTCCAACTTCCACCGGGTCGCGACGCCCGGTCCGCAGGACGACCAGGGTCCGCGCTACTCCATCGCCTACTTCGCGCAGGCCGACCGGGACGCGGTGATCGCCGCGCCCGACGGGCGCCATGCGCCGATCACCGCCGAGGAGTACCTGCGGCAGCGCATCGCCGCCAACTTCGCAGGCTGAAGGGCGGCCGCCCGCAGAGGCGGCTTCCGCGGCCGTGGCCGCTCGCGCGAGCGGCCACGGCGGCCCTTTCCGACACCCACGCACGAAAGCGGGGTCCCGCATGTCCGAACCACGTCCGTGCACGCTGCTGCTGTCCGGTGCCCAGGTGGTCACCGTCGATGACGCGCGCACCGTTCACCCCGACGGAGCGGTGGCCGTCGACGGCCACCGCATCGTCGACGTCGGCCCGACCGCCGACCTGGTCGCCCGCTGGCGGCCCCGGCGCACCGTCGACTGCCGTGGCAGCGCCGTCCTGCCCGGTTTCACCGATGCGCACACGCACCTGTTCCAGAGCCTGGCCCGGGGCATCGGCGACGGCCTGGCCATCGGGCGGTGGCTGAACGAGTTCATGTGGCCGTACGCCATTCACCTCGACCCCGAGGATGCCCTGATCGCCGCCCGACTGGGTGCCGTGGAGGCCGCGCGGGCCGGTATCACCACGGTCGTCGACCACCACTACGCGCCCAGCGACCCCGAGACCGTGCTGGCCGTCGCCGACGCGATCGAGGACATCGGGCTGCGCGGGGCGGTCGCCCGGGGCATGCTCGGCGACCGTACCGCCGTGGCCGAGGCACGCGGCCTGCCGGCAGCCCTCTACCGCTACAGCACCGACCAGGAACTCGACCTCACCCGGCAGTGCATGGCCGCCCGTGGCGCCGAGTCCCTGGTGCGCGTCTGGCCCGCCCCTCTGAACCTCTCCTACGGCGACCGGGACCTGGTGCGCGGAGCCGCTGCCCTCGCCCGTGAGCACGGGGTCCGCTGGCACACCCACTGCAGTGAGGGGGCCAAGGACCCCGAGAGCTTCCTGGCCCGGTACGGGAAACGGCCGGTGGCCTGGCTGGCGGCCGAGGACCTGCTGGACGCGCACGCCACACTGGCCCACGCGGTGTGGCTCGACGAGGAGGAGACCGAGGCGGTCGGCGCGTACGGGGCGGGCGTGGCCCACTGCCCCTGCTCCAATGCCTATCTGGCCTCCGGCGCGATGCCGTGGCGCGGCCTGCGCGACGCGGGCGCGGTGGTGGCCCTGGGTACGGACGGCCCCGGCGCGGGCGGTCGCCAGGACATGTTCGAGGTGATGAAGCAGACCCTGTTCGGGCAGCGCCTGAGCAGGCTCGATCCGGCGGCCGTGCGGTGCGAGGAGGCCATGGAGGCCGCGACACGTGACGGTGCCCGGTACGCGGGTGTCGAGGGCGGCGGGGTGATCCGGCCGGGCGCGCCGGCTGACCTGGTGGTCGTGGACCTGACGGGAACAGCCGTACAGCCCGTACACCGGGCGGTGTCCGCGCTCGTCTACTCCGCCCGTGCGGCGGACGTGGTGATGACGCTCGTGGACGGGCGCGTCGTGTACGAGGACGGACACTGCCCGGGCGTCGACGAGGAGGCGCTGGCCGCGCACGCCCGGGAGCGGGCGGAGCGCCTGGTGCGACGGGCGGATTTCGGGGCTCTGACCGAGCCGTGGCGTGACGGGAACCAGGACCGGCGGAGAAGGGTGGCGACATCGTGACCGACACACACACGCAACCGGCGCGGGGGCAGAAGCAAGGACCGGCGCAGGACAGGAAGAGTGCCGGAGGTCCTGCCGCCGACCCGGTCGAGGCGGTGCCGCAGTGGTGGCGACTCGGTGCGCTGGGTCTGCAGCACGTCCTGGCGTTCTACGCGGGTGCCGTGGTCATGCCGCTTCTGGTGGCTCAGGGCATGGGGCTCTCCGCTGCCGACACGGCTGCCCTGATCAACACCGCGCTGGTGGCCTGCGGCGCCGCCACCCTGCTGCAGACGGTCGGACTGCCGGGCATCGGCATCCGGCTGCCCGTCGTCCAGGGCATGTCGACCGCGGCCGTGCCCTCCCTGGTGTCGGTCGGTGTCGCCGCGGGCGGCGGGAAGGCGGGACTGCCCACGGTCTTCGGAGCGGTGATCGCGGCGGGAGTGGTCCTCTTCCTCGTCGCACCCGTGTTCGGCCGGCTCATCCGCTTCTTTCCTCCGCTGGTCACCGGCACCATCGTGATCATCGTCGGTGTGACCCTGATGGGCGTCGCGGCGCGGCAGGTCGGCGGCGGTGACTCCTCGGCAGCCGACTTCGGCACCCCCGCGCATCTCGGCCTGGCCGGGGCCACGCTGGCTGTGATCGTGGTGCTGTCCCGGTTCGCCAAGGGCTTCCTCGCCTCCGTCGCCGTCCTCGTGGGCCTCGCCGCCGGAACGGCACTGGCCGCGACCGTGGGGCGTACGGACTTCTCCGGCATAGGCAAGGCCGACTGGGTCGGCATGCAGGCCCCCCTGCACTACGGGGCACCGCGCTTCGACGTCATGGCCGTCCTCGCGATCGTCCTCGTCCTCGTGATCATCGCGGTGGAGTCCATCGGCCAGTTCTTCGCCGTCGGAGAGATAGCCGGGCGGGAGGTCGACGAACGGGACATCACCCGCGCCTTGCGCGCCGACGGACTGGCGACCGTCCTGGCCGGGCTGGTCAACTCCTTCCCGACCACCGTCTACTCCCAGAACGTCGGACTGCTGCGGCTGACCCGCGTCACCTCCCGCTGGATCGTCGCGGGGGCCGGCGTGCTCATGCTGGTCCTCGGCCTGATGCCCAAGGTGGGTGCGGTGGTCGCCGCCATGCCGGCCGCCGTGCTGGGCGGCGCGACCATCGTCCTGTTCTCCACGATCGCCGTCGTCGGCGTGCAGATCCTCGTCAAGGCCGACCTCTCCGATGCCCGCAACACCGTGCTGGTCGCGGCGAGCCTGGGCATCGGCTTCCTGCCCACCGCCTATCCCCAGTTCGCGGAGCACATGCCCACGCGGCAGCTCCAGGTGCTCTTCGAGAGCGGCATCATGCTCGGCACGCTGTCAGCCGTCCTGCTCAACCTGTTCTTCCACCACCTGGGATGGCTCAGGGCCCGCCCCGTGCAGACCGTCACCGAACCGGCCTGAGGGCCGTCACGCGGTTCCTGGCGGGCGCACGACGACAGCTACGGCACCTCGCCAGGGCCTCCTGTCCGGATCGGGCCGGGCCCGCCGGACGAAGGACCTACGTCGAAGGTCCCGTATTTGTTGCAGCGGGATGAAATCTGCAGCACACCGCGTTGGTGCCTTCCGGTAGCGCAGGTCGATCGGGAGGCACCGGGTGTCGGACGCAGGCGGGCAAGGAAGCGGCGGGCAGCCGCGCGGCTGGGCGCGGAGGCTGAGCGGTTATGCCTGGCGCTACCGGCGCAACGTGCTGCTGGCGCTCGGTTCGTCGCTCGCCGGCATGGCGGTGATGGCCCTCGTCCCCCTCGTCACCAAGGTGATCATCGACGACGTGGTCGTCGGCCACACCCGGTCCCTGGCGGTCTGGACCGGACTGCTGATCGTCGCGGCCGTGCTCGTGTACGTCTCCACGTACATCCGCCGCTACTACGGCGGCCGGCTCGCCCTCGACGTCCAGCACGACCTGCGGACCGAGATCTACGGGACGATCACCCGCCTCGACGGCAGACGCCAGGACGAGCTCTCCACCGGACAGGTCGTCGGCCGTGCCACCAGCGACCTCCAGCTGATCCAGAGCCTGCTCTTCATGCTCCCGATGACCATCGGGAACGTCCTGCTCTTCCTCATCTCCCTGGTGATCATGGCGTGGCTCTCGCCGCTGCTGACCCTCATCGCCGTCGCCGTCGCCCCCGCCCTCTGGCTCATCGCCCGCCGCTCCCGCACCCGCCTCTTCCCCGCCACCTGGTACGCCCAGTCGCAGGCCGCCGCCGTCGCCGGAGTCGTCGACGGGGCCGTCTCCGGTGTCCGCGTCGTCAAGGGCTTCGGGCAGGAGGACCAGGAGACCGGCAAGCTGCGCGAGGTCGGGCGCAGGCTCTTCGCCGGCCGGCTGCGCACCATCCGGCTGAACTCCCGCTACACCCCCGCGCTCCAGGCCGTCCCCGCGCTCGGCCAGGTCGCGATGCTCGCCCTCGGCGGCTGGCTCGCCACCCGCGGCGAGATCACCCTCGGTACGTTCGTCGCCTTCTCCACCTACCTCGCCCAGCTCGTCGGCCCGGTCCGGATGCTCGCCATGGTCCTCACCGTCGGCCAGCAGGCCCGCGCCGGTGTGGAGCGCGTACTGGAACTGATCGACACCGAACCGTCCCTCCAGGACGGCACCAAGGAACTGCCGGCCGGCATCCCCGCCGGCGTCGAGTTCGACGACGTGCGCTTCGGCTACTCCGAGGACCGCCCCGTCCTCGACGGCTTCTCGCTGACCATCGAACCCGGCGAGACCGTCGCCGTCGTCGGCGCGTCCGGCAGCGGCAAGTCCACCGTCTCGCTGCTGCTGCCGCGCTTCTACGACGTCACGCACGGTGCCGTCCTCGTCGGCGGACACGACGTACGCGAACTGACCCTCGACTCGCTGCGGGCCGCCATCGGCCTCGTACCGGAGGACAGCTTCCTGTTCTCCGACACCATCCGCGCCAACATCGCCTACGGGCTCCCCGGCGCCACCGACGAACAGATCGAGCAGGCCGCCCGCTCCGCCCGGGCCGACCGGTTCATCGCCGAGCTGCCCGACGGCTACGGGACCAAGGTCGGCGAGCACGGACTCACCCTCTCCGGCGGCCAGCGCCAGCGCGTCGCGCTCGCCCGCGCCATCCTCACCGACCCCCGGCTGCTCCTCCTCGACGACGCCACCTCCGCCGTCGACGCCCGCGTCGAGCACGAGATCCACGACGCGCTGCGCCAGGTCATGGCAGGCCGCACCACCCTGCTGATAGCGCACCGCCGCTCCACCCTGGGCCTCGCCGACCGGATCGCCGTCCTGGAGGACGGCCGGCTCGCCGACATCGGCACCCACGAGGAGCTGGAGCGCCGCTCCGCGCTCTACCGTCGCCTGCTCACCGACCCCGACGAGCTGGGCGGCACCTCACCCGGCCACCTGACCAAGGCCGCTCCCGACCCCGCCTACGACCGCGCGCTCCAGGAGGAGATCGACGCCGAGTTCGACGCCGAGCGGGGCATCACGCCCGAGCTGTGGGTCCGCAAGGAGGAGGAGCGCGAGACCGACGCGGCCGGCACCCCCGCCACCCCCGAGCTCCTCGCCCAGGTCGAGGCCCTGCCCCCGGCGACCGACACCCCGGACGTCGACGAGGCCCGCGCCGTGCACGCCGAGGAGTCCTACGGGCTCCGCCGGCTGCTGCGCGGCTTCGGGCTGCCGCTGCTGGTCAGTCTGGCGCTGGTGGCCGTGGACGCCGGGGCGGGCCTGCTGCTGCCCGTACTGATCAGGAACGGCATCGACGACGGAGTCACCCAGCTGGCACTCGGCGCGGTCTGGACGGCCTCCGCCTTCGGCCTCCTCGTCGTCCTGGTGCAGTGGGCGGCCCAGACCGGCGAGACCCGGATGACCGGCCGCACCGGCGAGCGCGTGCTCTACTCGCTGCGGCTGAAGATCTTCGCGCAGCTCCAGCGCCTCGGCCTGGACTACTACGAGCGCGAGCTCACCGGCCGGATCATGACCCGGATGACGACGGACGTGGACGCCCTGTCCACGTTCCTCCAGACCGGTCTCGTCACGGCCTTCGTCTCCGTCGTCACGTTCTTCGGCATCATGGTCGCGCTGCTGGTCCTCGACGTGGAACTCGCCCTGGTCGTCTTCGCGACGCTGCCGGTGCTGGTCATCGGCACGTTCTTCTTCCGCCGCAAGAGCGTCAAGGCGTACGAGCTGGCCCGTGAGCGGATCAGCGTCGTCAACGCCGACCTCCAGGAGTCCGTCTCCGGCCTCCGGATCGTCCAGGCCTTCCGCCGCGAGCGGGACGGAGCCGACCGGTTCGCCGCCCGCAGCGACCACTACCGCGAGGCCCGGGTCCGCGGCCAGTGGCTGATCTCGGTGTACTTCCCGTTCGTCCAGCTGCTGTCGTCGGTGGCCGCCGCCGCCGTACTGATCGTCGGCGCGGGCCGGGTCGACAACGGCACGCTCACCACCGGTGCGCTGGTCGCCTACCTGCTCTACATCGACCTCTTCTTCGCCCCCGTCCAGCAGCTCTCGCAGGTCTTCGACGGCTACCAGCAGGCCACCGTCTCCCTCGGCCGCATCCAGGAACTCCTCCAGGAGCCGACGTCCACCGCCGACCGGGACGAACCGCAGCACGTGAAGTCGCTGCGCGGCGACATCGCCTTCGAGGACGTGTCCTTCGCGTACGGCGGCGAGGAGGCGGCGCTCACCGGGATCGACCTGCGCATCCCGGCCGGCCAGACCGTCGCGTTCGTCGGCGAGACCGGCGCCGGCAAGTCCACCCTGGTCAAGCTCGTCGCCCGCTTCTACGACCCGACGGGCGGCCGGGTCACGGCGGACGGCACCGATCTGCGCGCGCTGAACATGACGGAGTACCGGCACCGGCTCGGGGTCGTACCCCAGGAGGCGTACCTCTTCGCCGGCACGGTGCGTGACGCCATCGCGTACGGGCGGCCGGAGGCCACCGACGCCGAGGTGGAGGCGGCGGCCCGGGCGGTCGGCGCGCACGACATGATCGCCACCCTGGAGGACGGCTACCTCCACGAGGTCGCCGAACGGGGCCGCAACCTCTCGGCCGGCCAGCGCCAGCTGATCGCCCTCGCCCGCGCCGAACTCGTCGACCCGGACATCCTGCTGCTCGACGAGGCCACCGCGTCCCTGGACCTCGCCAGCGAGGCCCTCGTCAACCAGGCGACCGACCGTCTCGCGGGCCGGCGCACCACCCTCGTCGTCGCCCACCGCCTCACCACCGCCGCCCGCGCCGACCGGGTCGTGGTGATGGACCACGGCCGCGTCGTCGAGGACGGCACCCACGACGAACTCCTCGCCCGGAACGGGCAGTACGCGGTGCTGTGGCGCACCTTCATAGGGGAGGACGAGCCGGCGGGCGTCTGAGACCGGACGGCCCGCCCGTCCGGGAGCAGGGCGGGCGTCTGAGACCGGGCGGCCCGCCCTACTCCCGGATGCCGGAGATCTTCCCGGTCGCCAGGTCGGAGCGCACCTTCAGATACGTGTACGCGGGGTCGTCCTGTGACCCCCAGGTGAGCCGGACCGTCGACCAGGTGTGCCCGGCGCCGCTGTCGCCGCCGCTGACGCGGAAGCCGGCCGGGGCGTTCTGCGCGTGCAGCACGCCGTCGGCGCCGTGGGCCTCCTCCCAGTCGCCCAGCTCGGCGCGCAGGCCGGGCGTGAGGTAGAAGTCCCGCAACGAGGCGGCTAGTTCGCCGCCGTCCTCGGCGGCGACCGCGTCGATGTAGGCGCCGTAGAAGTGGACGACCTGCTCATACGCCGGGGCAGCGGCCCGAGCCGTGGCGGCAGCCGGTGCGCCCTGCGGCACGACGGCGGCGGCCGGCACTGCGGCCACGGCGGTCAGGAGGGCGGCGGCGAGCAGCGTGCGGCCGATGACGCGCCGGCCACGAGGGCGCCCGGAGGTGCGGAGTCGGGTCATTGCGGTTCCTGCCTTTCGTACGGCTCTGTCCGGTGGGCCCATCGTCTGCCGGTCCGGCCGGACGGAACGCGGAGCGCGCCGGGTGCAACCTCCGGATGGCCTCCCGCGTCGTAGGCAGATACACGTATGCGCGTACGGGTGTCGGGTAGGGGCTTGTGCGTTCGACGAGGCGATGGGACTGCTGGTGACCAGAGGGACCGAAAGACATGGCGGGCGCAGGGGACGCGGAGGCGCGTTCCGCCTGCTCGCCCTCGCTCTGACGACCGCTCTCGGGCTCGTCGTCGGCGGCGTGGAGGCGAGCAGCGCCGACGCCGCCTCGGTGTGCGCCGGACGGCCCGCGAAGACGGTGAAGTTCGCGACGGGGGAGCTGCGCGTCTACCGGACCCGCGACTACGCCTGCGCCACCGCGGTCGCCACCAAGCCCGGCAATCGGCGCCCCATGTCCGTACAGATCCAGCCCCGCGGCGGCCGGCCCGTCGCCGACAGCGGCTCCTTCACCCAGCGGGCCGGGCCGGTGACCGTGCACGCGCTGAACCGCTGCGTCCGGGCCTCGGGCACGATCTCCGGCAGGACCGGCACCACGAGCTGGATCCTGTGCTGACCGGACGACGCGAGCGGACGCCCGGGCAACAGGGTCTGGTGGTGCGGGTATTGCCCCGCTAGGTTCACGACGTCTGTTGTGAATCAAGGGGAGTGTGTATGCGCAAGGCGCTCAGAGGGTTCCTGTCGCTCGCGGTGCTCATCGGCACAGTGAGTGCGACGGGTGCTTCGGCCGGGGCGGCCACCGCCGCGGAACCGGCCGCGGTCCGTACCGCCGTCAGCGACAGCGGTACGAGCACGGACATCAAGGACCGCATCCTGGCCATCCCGGGAATGAGTCTCATCGAGGAGAAGCCGTACGCGGGATACCGCTACTTCGTCCTCAACTACACCCAGCCGATCGACCACCGGCACCCGTCGAAGGGAACGTTCAAGCAGCGCATCACCCTGCTGCACAAGGACACGTCCCGCCCGACGGTCTTCTACACCAGCGGCTACAACGTCTCCACCAACCCCAGCCGCTCGGAGCCGACCCGGATCATCGACGGCAACCAGGTCTCGCTGGAGTACCGGTTCTTCACCCCGTCGCGCCCGGCGCCCGCAGACTGGTCCAAGCTCGACATCTGGCAGGCCGCCAGTGACCAGCACCGGGTCTTCACCGCGCTGAAGCGGATCTACTCCAAGAACTGGCTGACCACCGGCGGTTCCAAGGGCGGCATGACCGCCACGTACTTCGAGCGCTTCTACCCGAAGGACATGGACGGCGTCGTCGCCTACGTCGCGCCCAACGACGTGGTCAACAAGGAGGACTCGGCGTACGACCGGTTCTTCGCCGAGGTCGGCACCAAGGAGTGCCGCGACCGGCTCCAGGGCGTGCAGCGCGAGGCGCTGGTCCGCCGGGAGCCGCTGGAGCAGAAGTACCAGCAGTACGCCGCCGACAACGGCTACACCTTCACCACCGTCGGCACCCTGGACAAGGCCTACGAGGCCGTCGTCATGGACTACGTCTGGGCGTACTGGCAGTACAGCCTGCTCGCCGACTGCGACTCCATCCCGGCCGACGCCAAGAGCGCGACCGACCAGGCGATCTGGGACTCGATCGACTCGATCTCCGGCTTCTCCGCCTACGCGGACCAGGGCCTGGCGAACTACACGCCGTACTACTACCAGGCCGGCACGCAGCTCGGCTCGCCCGACATCAAGCAGCCCTGGCTCGGCAAGCTCAGCCGCTACGGCTACCAGCCGCCGCGCAACTTCGTGCCGAGCTCCATCCCGATGAGGTTCCAGCCCTCGGTGATGCGCGACGTCGACACCTGGGTGAAGCACCACGCCAGCCACATGCTTTACGTGTACGGCGAGAACGACCCGTGGGGCGCCGAGCGCTTCCGGCTCGGCACGGGCGCCCGTGACAGCTACGTCTTCACGGTGGCGGGCGGCAACCACGGCTCGAACGTCGCCGGTCTGGCCCCCGCGGAGAACGCCAAGGCCACCGCGGCCATCCTGCGCTGGGCGGGCGTCGCCCCGGCCGCCGTCCAGGCGGACCCGGCGAAGGCGAAGCCCCTCGCGAAGTTCGACGCACGGCTCGACAAGAAGGACCTGACGACCGAGCACAGGCTCGGCACCAGGCGCCCGTAGGGGACCCGGCGCAGCCGCTCACTCCCCGTCGGGGGACAGCGTCTGCTCGGACCAGACGGTCTTGCCCTGTGGGGCGTAGCGGGTGCCCCACAGGGTGGCGAGCTGGGAGATGATGAACAGTCCCCGCCCGCTCTCGTCCACCGCCCCGGCGTACTTCATGTGCGGGGCGGTGGTGCTGCTGTCCCAGATCTCGCACGTCAGTCCGCGGTTGAGGATCAGGCGCAGTCTCACCGGCGGGCTTCCGTAGCGCACCGCGTTGGTCACCAGTTCACTGACGATCAGCTCGGTCGCGTCGCCGGTCTCCCCGCCGACGTTCCAGGCGGCCAGCCGTTCGGCCACCAGGTGGCGCGCCGTGGCCGGTGCCGACGTGTCGTGCGGCAGCTCCCAGGCGGCGAACCGGTCCGGCGGCATGGCACGGGTCCTGGCCAGGAGCAGGACGGCGCCCTGGAGCCCGGGAGCATCGGGCAGGGCGGCGGCGGCCGCTTCGCACAGGTGCGACAGCGGCCGGTCCGGGTGGGCGAACGCCCGGCGCAGCACACCCGAGGACGGCTCGGCGTGGTCGCGCAGCACACTGCTGTACAGGGCGAGAAGGCTGCCCTCGCGCAGCGGCACCGTGGCCGCGGCCACGGGCCCCCGCTCCTCGGTCCCCAGGAGCGGTCCCACCTGTACGCCGGCGACGGAGGCGGTGCCGTCCGGGGCGATGACGAGCGGGGCCGGATGACCGGCGGAGGCCACGACGCAGGTCTCGCTGAACGGGTCGTAGACGGCGTACAGGCACGAGGCGGCGAGAGGCCTGCGGTGCAGCGGGTCCTCCGGCGGCAGCTGATTCCGTTCCTGCATCAGCATCGCCGCGGAGTCGTACACCCGGGCGATCAGCTCGTCGGGTTCCAGATCGAGCGCGGCAAGGGCCTGGACGACGGTGCGCAGCTGCCCCAGGGCGGTGGCCGCGTGGATGCCGTGTTCGCTCACCTCCCCGATCACCAGGGCGGTCCGGGCCCCCGGCAGGGAGATCGTGTCGAACCAGTTGGTGCCGTCCCGTCCGGGCAGCACCAGGTGCTGGGTCCGGACGGCCGGCTGCTCCGCCTGCCGCTGGGGAAGCAGGGCTCTGCGCAGCGCGCTGACGACGGTGTACTCGTGCACGTAGCGGCGCGCGTTGTCGATACCGAGGGCGGCCCGGGAGGCCACCGCCGCCGCGACCGGGATGTCGTCCTCGGTGAAGGGCTCGGAGTCCCCGCTCCGGTAGAGGCTGACCAGGCCGAGGACCCCACCGTGCAGTGTCAGCGGCGCCAGCAGGAGAGTGTGCGAACCGGCGGCCCGGATGACGCGCGCCTGTGCCGGGTCGACGTCGGCCCAGAGTCCGCCCGTCAGCGGGACCAGGCGCGCCCGCAGGTCGGACAGGGCCTGCTGGTACGGGGTTCCGTCGACGAGCGTGCGGATGTCGCCCACCCGGCGGGCCGGCGGGGGCAGCCCCTTGTACGCGGCACGCCGCAGCGGCACATCGCCCCGCATCGGCCCGGGCTGGGGGGCCTCGCCGCGCAGGAGCGACTCGACGATCTCGACCACGCCGACGTCGGCGTAGGCGGGGACCAGCGCGTCGACGAGTTCGTGGCAGGTGGTCTCGATGTCGAGGGTCGTGCCCACGTTCTCGCGTACCCCGGTGAGGGTGGCCTCCCGGCGCCGGAGTCTGGCCTCGTCGGTCACGTCGACCATGGACGCGGCGATCCCGAGGACGGTGCCTTCCCGGTCCTGTTCCCCCCGCCGTTCCTCCAGCCGGAGCGCCGTGACGGAGAGCGAGCGCCGTTCGGCCGGTACGGGGCACTGTCCGGGGTGCGGGCCGTCGGCCTTCGCGGCATCCGGGCGGGCGTGGAACACCCGACGGATTCCGGGCACACCCGTGTCCAGGACCTCCCGCAGGAAGGCGTCCACCGCGTCCGGTTCCTCGAAGCCGCACAGCTCGGTGAAGAGCCGCCCCCGCAGTCCGTCGGCTTCGTGGCTGCCGGTGCCGGGCGGGACGCTCGCACGCGTCACACGCAGTTCCGTATCGAGTACGCGGACGGGCATGTACGACTGGAGGAACATCATGTCCAGCAGCGCCTGCCCGACCGCTCCCACGTCCCCGTCGGACGCCCAGATACCCCAGTCCGTTCCGGCCAGTGGCTCCACCCACAGTCCCGGGACCGCCTCGTCAGGGGTCCGCCGCCACGCCCGCCCTGCCAGGACGTAGGCGAAAGGGCGTCCCGCCGCGTCGGCGGCCGACAGCCCGAAGCGCTGCTCCGCACCACTGCTCCAGCCGGTGACCACACCGCTGCTGTCCACGACGACCAGGGGGGCTTCAGCCATTGAGCCAGCTCCTTCGCCCCCTGACGGGACCCGCAACAGGCGTCCGCGTGCGACACACGGCTACGGCACCAGAATCGGCCCTGTCCCCGCCATCCGCCACCGGAGCGGCCGCGCGGGGCGCGGAACCGCCCGCGCGACGCCCGTGGCACAGCGCTGCGGGCAGTACGGACACGGAGCCGTCCGTACAGCGCTTCGGGCAGTGCGGACAGGAAGCCGTCCGTACAGCGCTTCGGGCAGTGCGGACACGGAGCCGTCCACACTGCCCGAAGTCCTACGCCGACCGGACGGCTAGTACGTCAGCCCGTACCCCACCGGATACAGCACCTGCGCGGGATCGTCCGCGCGCGGAACCGGCACCGGCAGCCTGCCCTCCGGCTCGGCCCGGCCCGCGATCACCCGGACCGCTGCCCGCAGTTCGACGTCCGTCCACGAGTACGAGGCCAGACTCGCCGCGTAGCCGGTCCCGGCCAGCTGGGCGATGTCGTACGGATTGCGGATCGCGACCGTGATCACCGGGACACCGGTCGCCGCCAGCTCGCGCACCAGGGTCCGCTGCGCACTCGTCGCCGAGACGTTGTACGTGCCCACGACCACCGCGTCCTTGCCCTGCGCGGCCGCCACCGCCGCGTCGATGGCCGCCCTGGTCGGGGCCGTACCGGTGGGCAGGGCCGTGGCCGTGTACCCCAGCTCGTTGAACGCCTGGGCCAGCGTGGTGGTCGGCGGCCCCGTCGTACCGGACGGTGAGGCCGGGTCGGCCCCCACCACCAGCACGTTCCGGTGCGAGCGGCGCGACAGCGGCAGCAGCGCGCCGTCGTTGGCCAGCAGCGTGGTGGTGTGCTCCGCGATCCGGTCGGCGGCGGCGAGGTGCGAACGGGTGCCGACGGTACGGTCCACACCCTGGCGGCTGACGAACGGGTCGTCGAACAGCCCCAGCTTCGTCTTCAGCCGCAGGATGCGCAGGATCGATTCGTCGAGCCGGGCCTCGCTGACCTCACCGCTCTTGACGGCCGCCAGGAGGGCGTTCCACGACACCTCCAGGCTCGGCGGGTTGAGCAGCTGGTCGACGCCCGCCTGGAGCGCCAGCACCGGCACCCGCTCGTCGCCGTACTTCGTCCGCACGCCCTCCATGCCGAGCGAGTCGGTGACGACGACGCCGTCGTAGCCGAGCTCCTCGCGCAGGATCCCGGTGAGGATCGGCCTGGACAGGGTCGCCGGGTCCTCCGACGGGTCGAGCGCGGGCACCACGATGTGGGCCGTCATGATCGAGTCGATGCCCGCGGCGATCGCCGCCTTGAACGGCGGCTCGTCCAGCTCGGCCCACTGCTCACGGGTGTGGGTGATGACCGGCAGCCCGGTGTGGCTGTCGGTGCTGGTGTCGCCGTGGCCGGGGAAGTGCTTGGCCGTGGAGGCGATCCCGGCGCTCTGGTACCCCTTCACCTGGGCCGCGACCATGCCGGCCACGGACTGCGGGTCGGAGCCGAAGGACCGTACGCCGATCACCGGGTTGGCCGGGTTGACGTTGACGTCCGCGTCCGGTGCGTAGTTCTGGCAGATGCCGATCGCGGCCAGCTCGGCGCCCGCGATCTGCCCGGCCCGGCGGGCGTCGGACCGCGAACCGCCCGCACCCAGCGCCATCGCGCCCGGCATCAGCGTGGCGGGCTCGCCGACCCGGCAGACGATGCCGTGCTCCTGGTCGGTGGAGATGAGGAGCGGCACGGAGTTGGGCCCCGCCAGCCCGGCCCGCTGGATGCCGTTGGAGAGATCGGCGATCTGGTGCGGGTCCCGGGTGTTGTGCGCCCATGCGAAGTAGATGATGCCGCCCACGTGGTACTTGGCGATCATCTCGGCGGCGGTACGCACCCCGATCTCGGCGAGGTTGGAGTCGATGTCGGCCTGGTCGGGCTCCGTCGCGGAGTGCCCGTAGACCCGCATGACGAAGAGCTGGCCGACCTTCTCCTCCAGGCTCATCCGGGAGATGAGCCGCTTCAGCCGCTGCGTGGTGGCGGGGGAGGTGTGGCTGCTGCTGGCGGACTTCTGGGCGGCGAGGGCGCCGGGGGCGACTGCCATGCCCGCAGCCGCCGCGACGGCGGTTGCCGCGGTGGCGGTGAGGAGGGTGCGTCTGGAGGTGCGGTCGTGCACGTGAGCTCCTTCGGCCGTACTCAATGACGAGGGGGTTGAAAGAAACTGCCAAGGATCACGGATATACAGAAAATAACTTCCGGTCAAGGGTCCGGACCGTTTTCAGCGCGCCCCGGACCGGCTGCGCCCGTGCCCCCGCCCGAAAGGGTGACCGTCGGGGACGAGGAATCGGAGGAGAGGCCCGACTGGGTCGACGTGAGGATCCTGTTGCGGGAACTCATGCCGCAGCCGCGGACCGTCACCCGTGAGCGCATGGCCGAAGTGCGCCGTGAGGCTGCGCGCATGGGCCTGGAGACCGACGGTGACTTCGCCGGGCGGTGGACTACGCGCATCGGCGCATGGCTCGCCGGCAAGATGTTCTGCTGGCTCCGCGCGGCGAGGCGGGAGCCGGTCGGCCCCGCTCCATGGGCCGTGGACCTCGCCGAGCAGTACGTACTCCGCACATTCGCCGTCGAGGACGCCGAGCGCTTCCTCTTCGACGCCGCGGATGTCGTGCCGCGCAGCGCGGCCGCGCTGGAGCGTCTCAAGAAGGCGGGAGCGATCTGAGCGGAGGAGGGCGGACCGTCACCGCAGCCCCACGTCCGCCCCATGCGCCTGAAGCGCCGAGACGGCCGCCGTGATCGCCGGACGGCGGGCCGCCTCCGTACGCCACAGCGCGTACAGCCGCCGCACCGGTACGGGATCGATCCGCACCGCCACCACTCCGTCCGGCAGCGGCCCGCGCCCCAGCCGGGGGATCATCGCCACCCCGAGTCCGGCGGCGAGCAGGGCGAGTTGGGTGTGGTTCTCCTCGGCCTGGTGGCGGATATCGGGTTCGTAGCCCGCCGTGCGCAGCGTCCGTACGAGCCAGTCGTGGCAGACCGTTCCCGGCGGCTGGCAGATCCACCGCTCCTTCGCCAGCTCCTCGCGCCGGACCCCGTCCCGGCCCGCCAGCCGGTGGCCCGCGGGCACCAGCAGGTCGCACCGGTCGTCCCCGATGTCCGCCTGCGCCACGCCCTCCGGGGCCGGCAGCGGGGCGATGTCCCAGTCGTGCGCGACGGCCAGGTCGATCACACCCTTGGCCACCAGGTCCACCGAGAGGTGCGGGTCGACCTCCGTCAGCCGCACGTCGAGCTCGGGGTGCTCGCGGTCCAGCTCCGCCAGTACCCCGGGCAGCAGCCCGCGCGCCGCCGAGGCGAACGCGCCGATCGACAGCCGGCCCGTCGGCAGTCCCCGGCGCTCCTCGAGCGAGGTCTCGGCGCGCTCCACGATCGCCAGCAACTCCTGTGCGGTCGCGGCCAGATGGACGGCCTCCTCGGTCAGCGCGACCCCGCGCCCGCGCCGCTCCAGCAACGTCGTACGGGTCTCCCGTTCCAGCTTGGTGATCTGCTGCGAGACCGCCGACGGGGTGTAGCCGAGCGCGGCCGCCGCACGCGCGACGGAGCCGTGGACGGAGATGGCGTGCAGGGCGCGCAGCCGGGCGAGATCGAGCACGGTGGCCTTCCGGGGTCCCAGGGGGGTTCCATCGCTTCACGAGCAACGCTTCATGAGCAACGCTTACGCTTCACGAGCAATGCTTCATGGGCAACGATTCATTAGCAACACTCAATTTCACCATGAAGGAAACCGTGCTGGTGCTACATGGTCCGCACGCGCGATCCTCGGTGCATGCGTCCCCTCCACATCGCCCTGGCGGTCCTGGTGGCCGCCCTCTGGGGCGTCAACTTCGTCGTCATCGAGCTCGGGCTCGACCACTTCCCACCGCTGCTCTTCTCGGCCCTGCGCTTCCTCGTCGCGGCCCTGCCCGCCGTGTTCTTCGTGGGCAGGCCGAAGGTCGCGTGGAAGTGGATCGTGGGCGTGGGGCTGGCCCTGGGCGTGGCCAAGTTCGGCCTGCTCTTCATCGGGATGGACCGGGGGATGGGCGCCGGACTCTCCTCCCTCGTCCTTCAGGTGCAGGCGGTGTTCACGGCCCTCTTCGCGGCGCTGGTCCTGGGTGAACGGCCGGGAAAGGTAAAGCTGTTGGGCATGGCGGTGGCGCTCTCCGGCATCGGGGTGGCCGCCGTCGACGAGGGGGCGAGCGGGCCCGTGCTCGCCTTCGTCCTGGTGATCGCCGCGGCGGCCTGCTGGGGTGTGTCGAACGTCCTGACCCGCAGGGCCGCCCCGCCCGACTCCCTCAACTTCATGGTGTGGGTCTCGACCGTGCCCGTCCTGCCGCTGCTCGGCCTGTCCCTGCTCTTCGAGGGCTGGGACCGCGACCGGGACGCGCTCGCCGCGCTGGACTTGAGCGGCGCCGCCATCATCGTCTACGTCGCCTGGGTCGTCACGATCTTCGGCTTCGGGGCCTGGGGATTCCTGCTCAGCCGCTACCAGGCCTCGTCCGTGGCCCCGTTCACCCTGCTCGTGCCGGTGTTCGGCATGTCGTCGGCCGCTCTGCTGCTCGGCGAATCGGTGAGCCCGCTGCGGTGGTGCGCGGCGGCGCTGCTGGTCGGCGGGGTCGCGCTGACCTCGCTCGCGGGGGCGCGGCGGGCCCGGGTCGCCGCGCCGGAGATTCCCGGCCCGGCCCCCGTGGGCGGGCAGCCGGAGTACGTCGGAAACGTGCCGTAGGCCGTCGGCGCCGACTGTTCGAGGACGGGATGGGTGGAGATGTTCCGTGACAGCGAACCTGGACCGTCTGCCATCGAAGCCGGACCGCGGATCCGTCCGGCAGTGCGGCTTCGACGGCACCGGACAGCCCACGTCTCCGAGCAGCTCGGGGCTGACCGGCGCGGGGTCACGAATCCGTCATGCGTCAGGTGGGCTTCGCCGGGCAGAGTGCGTGAGCCGTTCCGCGAGAGCCTCGACGAGGCCGCGGAGCTCATCCGGACGTTCGATGACGAAGGGCCGGTCCAGCGAGGCGAGTACAGCAGGCAGCCAGTCGAGCCGGTCCACCCGCAGCTCGACACGTGACCAGCGCTCGGTCTCCGGATCTGCGCTGCTCGGGGACGGCAGTTCCTCCACGATCGCGACGCCGGCGGGAAGCCGGGTGTGGATCTGCTCGGCCGTCCCCTGGACCCGCAGGGTCACCTCATGCCGGTACGGAGCCGTCGCGAGACCTGTCAGAACGCGCTCCGCCGGGTCGAGTCCGGCAGGTGGTTCGAACGAGCCGGGCAGGGTCCTCACACCGGTGATCCGGTCCAGCCGGAACGTCCGGTCCTCGCCCGTCGTGAGATCCGCAGCCGTTACGTACCACCTGCCCGAGTGGGCGACGACCCCGTACGGGTGCAGTGTGCGTTCGCTGCGCCGGCCGTCGGCGGCGGTGTACCCGATCGAGATCGGCCGGTGATGGTTCACCGCGTCGGCGATCGGGAGCAGGACCCCGGAGTCCGGGGCGACTGTCTCGCCGGGTGGAGCCGTGAAGGCAAGGGACCCGAGCACGGCGTCGAGCCTGAGGCTCAGCCGCTCGGGCAGCACTCGCCGGATCTTGGCCGCCGCCGTCTCACCTGCCGTGCCCGTGGCCGTGGTCAAGCCGGTCCGCCGACCCGCGACCAGACCGAGCAGCACGGCGAGTGCCTCGTCGTCGCTCAGCATGAGCGGAGGCATGCGGTAGCCGGGGGCGAGCCGGTAGCCGCCGTAGCGGCCGCGTACCGACTCGACGGGCACGTCGAGGTCGACGAGGTGGCCGGCATAGCGCCGCACGGTGCGTTCGTCGACGTCGAGCCGGTCGGCGAGTTCGGTCACGGTCCGGATGCCGCCCGACTGCAGGAGTTCCAGCAGGGTGAGCACGCGAGCAATGGGTCGAGGCATGCCCAGAAGTCTCCCGCACATACCGGGCGGATTCCGCCCGGTATTCGACGTAGCGTGCACTCGGAAACACCGACCGACCAGGGAGAGAACCCATGGACTTCGTCTCTGTCCGCATCATCACGGGCGACGTCGCCCGCCTCGTCGACTTCTACGAGCGTGCCACCGGAGTAACTGCCGACTGGTCCAACGAGGACTTCGCCGAGCTCAGGACCACCTCCGCCACCCTCGCGATCGGCAGCACCCGCACCGTCCCTCTGTTCGCGCCCGGCTCCGCCCGCCCGGCCGACAACCACAGCGTCATCCTCGAATTCCTTGTCGACGACGTGGACAGCGTGCACAAGAACCTGACCGGCTTCGTTGAGGACTTCGTCAACGAGCCCACCACCATGCCCTGGGGCAACCGCGCGCTCTTGTTCCGCGACCCCGACGGCAACCTCGTCAACTTCTTCACCCCCGTCACCCCGTCCGCCATCGAGAAGTTCGCCCGCTGAGGGTCGACCTGCTGCTCGCGGACGGGGGCCCTCCCCGTGCCGCTCTAGCCCTTCGGCGCCCCCAACCGCAGCAGGTGCTCGCGCCCCGCGGCCAGCATCCCCGGCAGGTCCGCCGCCCCCGGGTGCCAGCGCTTCTCGTACTCCCAGCAGACCCAACTGTCCGCGTCGAGCGTGTCCAGGCACGCCCGCAGTGGCAGAACTCCCGCCCCCAGGGCCACCGGAGTGGTGTCCTCGGCCGAGGCGATGTCCTTCACCTGTACGTATCCCAGGTGCGGGGCCAGCACCGCATGGCTCGCCACCGGCTCCTCGCCCGCCAGCCAGGTGTGCATGACGTCCCACAGCGCGCCGATGCTCCCGTGCCCGACCGTGCCGACCACCCGGGCCACGTCGACGCCCGCGCGGTGCGAGTCGTGGGTCTCCAGCAGGACGCGTACGCCCAGGTCGGCGGCGTACGGCGCGGCGGCGGCCAGCCGGCGAGCGGCCGTGGCGTCGGCGGCGTCGTGCTCCTGGTCGCCGCCGCCCGGGAAGACCCGGACGTTTGATGCGCCCAGGTCATGGGCCAGCTCGATCAGCCCGGCGAGTTCGTCCAGCACCGGCTGGTCGTCGCCCTCGGCGGCCACCCGCACATACCCGGCCACGGTCAGGATCTCGACCCCGCCCCGCTTGAACTCATCGGCGACGGCGGCCCGTTCGGCCTTCGGGAGGCCGGGGTGCACCGGCTCCTCGGGGTGGGCGCGCAGCTCCACTCCCTGGTAGCCGTGCTCGGCGGCCAGCCGGATGACCTCGGCCATCGGCAGGCCCGGAACCCCGAGGGTGGAGAAGGCGAGTTTCACGTGCGTGTTCCTTCCGTCGTTACGTGCCCCTGCACCGTACGGACCGGGGCGCGTCGGGCGCGTACCCCGGTCGGTGCGGTGCGATTCGCGCTGGGCCTGGCGATGCGGTGAGCTCCCGCTTCCCGCGGCCCGACGCGGCCCGGCTCTCATCCCCGGGGCGGGGCCGTCGCGTACCCCGGTCGGTGCGGTGCGACTCGTGCCTGGCCGGGCGATGCGGTGAGCTCCGCTTCCCGCGGCCCGACGCGGTCCGGCTCTCACCCCCGGGGCGGGGCCGTCGAACCGCGCACCATCAGCTCCGCGGCGATCGTCGCGATGCCGCCCGGCGGCGGGGCCTCCTTGCCGGTCGCCAGCCGGCCCGCCCGGGCCCCCGCCTCGAAGAGCGGCAGCCGTACGGTCGTCAGGGCCGGGACCACGTCCACGGAGAACGGCAGGTCGTCGAAGCCCGCCACCGAGATGTCCTCGGGGATGCGCAGCCCGCGGTCGCGGATCGCCGCGGTGGCGCCCAGGGCGACCGTGTCGTTCGCCGCGACCACGGCGGTGATCCCCGGTTCGCGGCGCAGGAGTTCGACCGTGGCGTCGTAGCCGGAGCGCCGGTCGTAGGAGCCGTGCACGGTGAGCCGGTCCTCGTCGCCCACGATCCCCACGGCCTTCATCGCGTCGCGGTGGCCCTCCAGCCGGTGGCGGGTCGTGGTCCGCTCCACCGGGCCCGCGACATAGCCGATGTCGCGGTGGCCCAGCGAGAGCAGGTGCTCGGTGAGACGCCGGCCGCCGCCGCGGTTGTCGAAGGCCAGCGCGGCCACCACGGAGGTGTTGTCGGCCAACGGGGGGCGCCCGCACAGGACCACCCGCGTTCCCGCGTCCGCGAGCTTCGCCAGCTTCGCGGAGACCGCGGCCTGGTGGGCCGGGTCCTCGACCGCGCCGCCGGTGAGGACGACGGCGGCGGCGCGCTGGCGCTGGAGCAGGGTCAGGTAGGTGAGCTCGCGCTCGGGGGTGCCACCGGTGTTGCAGACGATCGCGAGCTTCTCGCCGCCCGCCCGGCCCGAACCGTCGCCCGGGCCGCCGATCTCCGTCTGGGCCGCGCCCGCCATGATCCCGAAGAACGGGTCGGCGATGTCGTTGACCAGGATCCCGATCAGGTCGGACGTGGCCGCAGCGAGCGAACTCGCGGGCCCGTTGAGCACGTAGTCCAGGTCGTCCACCGCACGCAGGACCCGCTCCCGAGTGGACGCCGCCACAGGGTAGTTGCCGTTCAGCACGCGGGAGACGGTGGCCGGGGACACCCGGGCGCGAGCCGCCACGTCCGCCAGGGTGACTGTCATCGCATTCCTCCGAGGAGTGATGAGGGGGATGGGCCCGAACCAGGAGTGGACCAAACCAATCAGCGCGCCCCCTCTTGTCCAGGCCGCTGTCGGCAGGCTAGCGTCATACCGCATAGAAAGCGCTTGCTACGGCTGTATGGAGGAACTTTCGTGACACGCAGGACAGTGCGCATCGCCATGAACGGCGTCACGGGTCGCATGGGATACCGGCAGCACCTGGTGCGCTCGGTCCTCGCGATCCGCGAGCAGGGCGGCCTCGATCTCGGCAACGGCGACGTGCTGTGGCCCGAGCCGGTCCTCGTCGGCCGCCGCGCCCACGCGCTGGAGGCACTCGCCGAGCAGCACGGCCTGACCGAGTGGTCGACCGACCTGGACGCGGTCCTCGCCGACGACACCATCGACATCTACTTCGACGCGCAGGTCACCTCGGCGCGCGTCGAGGCGATCAAGAAGGCCATCGCGGCGGGCAAGCACATCTACACCGAGAAGCCCACCGCCACCGACGTCGAGGGCGCCCTCGACCTCGCCCGCCTCGCCCGCGACGCCGGAATCAAGCACGGCGTCGTCCAGGACAAGATCTTCCTGCCGGGCCTGCTCAAGCTGAAGCGCCTCATCGACGGCGGCTTCTTCGGCGAGATCCTCTCCGTGCGCGGCGAGTTCGGCTACTGGGTCTTCGAGGGCGACTGGCAGGAGGCCCAGCGTCCCTCCTGGAACTACCGCGCGGAGGACGGCGGCGGCATCGTCGTCGACATGTTCCCGCACTGGGAGTACGTGCTCCACGAGCTGTTCGGCCGGGTCACCACCGTCCAGGCGCACGTCCAGACGCACGTTCCCGAGCGCTGGGACGAGCACGGCAAGCCGTACGCCGCGACCGCGGACGACTCCGCGTACGGCATCTTCCAGCTGGAGGGCGGCGCGGTCGCCCAGATCAACTCCTCCTGGACGGTCCGCGTCAACCGTGACGAGCTCGTCGAGTTCCAGGTCGACGGCACCCACGGCTCCGCCGTCGCGGGCCTGCGCAACTGCCGTGTCCAGCACCGCTCGGCGACCCCCAAGCCGGTCTGGAACCCGGACCTCCCGGTCACGGAGTCCTTCCGCGACCAGTGGCAGGAGGTCCCCGACAACGCGGTCTTCGACAACGGCTTCAAGGCCCAGTGGGAGCTGTTCCTCCGCCACATCGTGCTCGACGAGCCGTACGCCTGGGACCTGATGGCCGGAGCCCGCGGCGTCCAGCTCGCCGAGCTCGGTCTCAAGTCCTCCGCCGAGGGCCGCCGCTTCGACGTGCCGGAGCTGACCCTGTGACACAGCGCCCGATCCCCGTCGCACCGGAGCTGACCGCATGACGATCCACCTCCCGCAGGGGCCGTACGAGCCCCGCACCACCCCGCTCGACCTCGCCCCCGGCGGAGCGCCCCTGGCCTCCCGTACGGTCTTCTCCGCAGCCCACGTCGTAGCGGACCCCTACGCCGACATCAGCCCCGACTCACCGGCCGCCGTCGACTGGGACGCCACCCTCGCCTTCCGCCGCCACCTCTGGTCGCACGGCCTCGGTGTCGCCGAGGCGATGGACACCGCCCAGCGCGGCATGGGCCTGGACTGGGCCGGCGCGGCCGAGCTCATCCGCCGCTCGGCCGCGGAGGCCAAGTCCGTCGGCGGTGCCATCGCCTGCGGCGTCGGCACCGACCAGCTCCCCGCCGGCCCGGCCACGCTCGCCGAGGTGCGTTCCGCGTACGAGGAGCAGCTCGCCCTCGTCGAGGAGAGCGGCGCCCAGGCCATCCTGATGGCCTCGCGCGCCCTCGCCGCCGCGGCGAAGAGCCCGCAGGACTACCTGGACACGTACGCGCATCTCCTGCGCCAGGCCACGGAACCGGTCGTCCTGCACTGGCTCGGCCCGATGTTCGACCCGGCGCTGGACGGCTACTGGGGCTCCACCGACCTGGACGCGGCGACGGACACCTTCCTCCAGGTCATCGCCGAACACCCCGACAAGGTCGACGGCATCAAGATCTCGCTTCTCGACGCGGAGCGCGAGATCGACGTCCGCCGCCGCCTCCCGAGCGGGGTGCGCTGCTACACCGGGGACGACTTCAACTACCCCGAGCTGATCGCCGGCGACGACCGCGGCTTCAGCCACGCCCTGCTCGGCATCTTCGACCCGCTCGGCCCGCTGGCCGCGCACGCGGTACGGGTCCTGGACACCGGAGACACCAAGGGCTTCCGCGAACTCCTCGACCCGACGGTCGAGCTGTCCCGCCACCTCTTCCAGTCGCCCACCCGCTACTACAAGACCGGCGTGGTGTTCCTCGCCTGGCTGGCCGGCCACCAGGACCACTTCACGATGGTGGGCGGCCTGCACTCGGCCCGCTCGCTGCCGCACCTGGCGAAGGCGTACGAACTGGCCGACCGCCTGGGCCTGTTCCCCGACCCGGAACTGGCCGAGTCCCGGATGCGCGCCCTGATGACCGTGCAAGGAGGCACCCGATGAGCGACGGCAGGCTCTCCATCAACCAGGAGACCATCAAGCAGTGGTCGCTGCCCGAGCTGGCCGAAGGCTGCGCCAAGGCGGGCGTCGACAAGGTCGGTCTGTGGCGCGCCCCGGTTCAGGAGTACGGCGTCGAGCGCACCGCAGCCCTCCTCGCCGACCACGGGCTCACCGTCACGAGCCTCTGCCGGGGCGGCTTCTTCACCGCCCTCGACCCGGCCGAGCGGGCCCGCGCCCTGGACGACAACCGCGCGGCGCTCGACGAGGCGGCGGGCCTGTCCACGGACACCCTGGTGCTGGTCTCGGGCGGCCTCCCGGAGGGCAGCAAGGACCTGTACGGCGCCCGCGAACGCATCGCGGACGCACTGGCCGAACTGGCCCCCTACGCGGCCGAACGAGGCGTACGCCTGGCCATCGAACCGCTGCACCCGATGTTCGCCTCGGACCGCTGCGTGGTCTCCACCCTGTCCCAGGCCCTGGACATCGCGGAACGTTTCCCGGCCGAGCAGGTCGGCGTGGTCGTCGACACGTACCACCTCTGGTGGGACGACCAGGCCCCCGCCCAGATCGCCCGCGCGGGCGCGGCAGGCCGCATCCACTCCTTCCAGCTCGCCGACTGGATCACCCCGCTCCCGGCGGGCGTCCTGCTGGGCCGCGGCCAACTCGGCGAAGGTAGCGTGGACTTCCGAGCCTTCCGCACGGCGGTGGAGGCCACCGGCTTCGACGGCCCGATCGAGGTGGAGATCTTCAACGAGGACCTGTGGGCGCGCGACGGCGCGGAGGTCCTGGCAGAGGTCGCCGCCCGGTATGTGGAGCACGCCTGCTGACGCCGTGACCGGGCGGTTTCCGCCGCCCCCGACTCCGGAGGCAAAAAGATTGCCCCGGCGTGCAACCCTTCCGCGCCCTGCCGTGTCGTATGTGTAGTCAGGAGCTTCCGGGGAGTGGTCCGGGGGGATCGGGAGGCGCCTGACAGGGGGAGAGTGAGAGGGGCTCGGTCGAGAGACCGGGCCCCGTTTCGCTGTTCGGGTACTCGACGAGTCGACCCCGAACAGGTCAGGGCAGGTGAGTCAGGGCGTGCGCATCAGATTGCGGAGGTTGCCGACCAGTGCGTTGATGTCGCGTTCGGCCGGCTTCACGGCGGTGGCGTCCGAGGTGTCGCCGGTGGCCTGGGAAGGCGCGCGGCAGGCGCGGCAGAGGCCGTCGGGGAGCGCTTCGGGTGGGCCGGGTACGCCGCATTCGGTGCACTCCATCATCATGCGGCGAACAGGGGCGTCCGGTGCGGGGTGTGATGCCGTGACAGGCAGCTCGGGCGGGACCTTGGCGATGAGCCGACTGCGTACGAAGCCGACGGGGGAGTCGACCTGTGCGGGAAGTCCGGCGGTGAGCGCCCGGGTGAGGTAGTCCGCGTTCACGCCGCGATTCAGCCAGGCGGAAGCCAGCTCTTCGAGTACCGCGCAGTCGGCGGCTGACAGGGCCAGGCGGGGTTCCCCGTAGCCGAGTTGGGCCAGGGCGAGGTACGCGGGTGAGGGGCCGGCCGGGCTGCCCTCGCCAGCGGACCGCTGCTGGGGTACGAGCGGTGCGAGTGGCGCGACGGGTGCGGGTGCGGGCTGCGGGGGCTCGGACGGTTGCACCGGCTCGGCGTGAGCCGTCCGGGCCTCTGCGATCACGGGCTCCTCCGGTGGCGCGGTGGGTTCCGTCGCGGGCAGCGGAACGGTCCATTGGCACCCGGCCTGGGCGAAGGCGTTCCACCACTCGCTGTCGCGTGCGGTACGGGACCAGAACGTTCGGGTGACCCAGCGGCTCTGGCTGTCCGCGTCGACGACCTGGCATCGCACGCGGCGCAGATGACCTGCTGCGCTCAGGGCCCGCAGAGCGCTGCCGACGGCCATCTGGCCGTGCAGGGGAAGCGCCTTGGCCAGCGACTTGACGTCCATGGCGCTTCCGTCGGGAAGCCGGTCGACATATCCGGCGACGTACCGCTCCCGCTCCGGAAGCAGCGCGAAGTCATGTGCGCCGGGCGGACGTTGCTCTGGTGCCGTGCGCTTGCCGTAGCTGGGGTTGGCTTTGGCGTACGGGCGCGAAGCTGCGGGTGTGCGCAGGGCGGAGCTAAGGTTCTCGGTAGCCACGGGGTCGAGTTCCGATCGATCTTGGGGTGAGACCCCGGCCGGTGCGAAGAACACCGCGTCGGGGTCGACTTGTCGAGGGCAACGTATGCAGCCGTGACAGTGAGCCGCAACCTGATCACGAATAGTCACACTTGCTGAGCGTTACGGGTCAGGGCGGTGGGGGAGGGTTTACCCGAACCCTTCTTTCCCTTCCGGATAACTGCATCGCTCGAATCTCGGAGCTTGCCTCTCGACCCTCGAATCTCGGAGCTCAAGCGTCGGGCCCGCGCTCCTTCCCATACCCACGAAAGAGTGAGCGGGTCCGCACTGCGTTCGAAGCTGGAGAGCTCCGAGCTCCGAGCTCCGAGCTCCGAGCTCAACGAGGTCCGGCGCCGGTCGCGGCCGACCACTCTCGTGTCAAGGGCCGGTACGGGGCAGCCACTAGGCTCGCGCTCATGCTGAGACTAGGAATCCCCGTCATCGGTGTCACGGACCTTCCCCGCGCAGTGGCCTTCTGGACCGCGGCGTTGAACCTGGTCGCCGCCGAGGAGCGGAAGAGCGAGACCTGGCGGACGCTCGTTCACCCCGACGGCTCCGCCCGAGCCCTTGGCCTGTTGCGCAGCGCTTCCCCGGTCGAGCCGCACCCCCGTCTCCACCTCGACCTCTTCACGGACACGGCCGAGGAACAACAGGTGGAGGTCCGGCGGCTGGTCGGTCTCGGCGCGCGAACCGTCGACTGGGACCACTACCCGCCCGACCCCGACTTCGTAGTGCTCGCCGATCCGGACGACAACATCTTCTGCGTCGTGGACCTGAGTCACGCGTCGAGCGGTGGCGACAGGCCGACGGTCTGACCCGTCCGGCGCCATCCCGAGGGGGAGTCCCTCACGAAGCGGAGCTGCGCGCCGGGCCCCCGTACGACTCCCGCGCGTCCTCCAGTTCGGGCAGATGCTCCGCCGCCCACGCGCAACAGGCCGCCATCGGTGCGAGCAACGTCCGCCCGAGCGCGCTCAGTTCGTAGTCCACCCGGGGCGGGACGCCGTCGCCGACCGTACGGGTGAGGAGTCCGTCGCGCTCCATCGACCGCAGAGTCTCGGTCAGCACCTTCGGTGTGATGCCGCGCAGCGGGACCTCCAGTTCGGAGAAGCGGCGGGGGCCGTCCTCCAGGCACCTGATGATCTTCGCGGTCCACTTGCCGCCGAGTCGAAGCGGCGAGGTGGCGTGGGAACAGCCCGTGAACATTTCGGGATCAAGTGGTTGGCTCACCCTCGTGAGCGTACGTAACTATCGTTGCGGAAACCATGGGGTGCGGGGCTAGCGTCCGCTGCATCGGCCGGCGGTCCGCAGGCCTTGGTGAGGGGAACCCCATGAGCAGCAGAATCGTCGTTTTCGGAGCGGGCGGACGGGCCGGCAGGCGGGCGGTCGCGGAGGCTGTGGCGCGTGGGCACCAAGTGACCGCGGTGGTGCGGGATCCGGACAAGTACGGGGACCTGGGCGCCGGCGTGAGCGTGGTCGCCGGTGACGTCACCCGGGCGGACAGTGTCGCCGAGGTCGCGGCGGAGCACGACGCGGCGATCAGCGCCGCGGGCCGGCTGGACATGCCCTCGGACGAGTTCTACGTGAGCGTCGCCCACGCCCTGCTGGACGGCCTGGCCCGTGCGGGCGTGGGCCGGCTGGTCCTGATCGGGATCGGAAGCACGCTGGAGACCGCTCCCGGCGTTGCGGTCCATGACGCCCCAGGCTTCCCGGAGGAGGCGCGGGCCTTCTCGCTCGGCCACACCGCGGAACTCGACGTGCTCCGCGCCGCCGAGACGGACATCGACTGGCTGGTCGTCGCCCCGCCGCCCGTGATGCTGGACGACAAGGCCCCGCGCACCGGCCGGTACCGGACGGGCGGCGAGCAGGTGATGGCCGACGGCGCTCCGTCCTTCTCCTACGCGGACCTGGCGGTTGCCCTGATCGACGAGATCGAGACGCCGAAACACCACCGCTCGCTCACCGCGGTGGCGGGCTGACGACAGCCCTGGCTACGGAGCCTCCGGCGTGAACTCCTGGCCGAAGAGGTAGCCGCGCAGGCAGTAGTCGAAGCCCGACTCGTTGAAGAGGTCGGCGTCCTCGCGGCGGCAGTACTCCGCCAGGCCGTCGGCCACGTGCCAGCGCGTGCCGTCGTACCAGAAGACACCGCCCGCGTAGTGGATCGTCCGGCCCGTCGCGGGGTCCGTGAGGTTCAGCGACTCGTAGTTCTCGGGACGGTCGCGGACCAGGGCGACGAGGGAATCGGGGACGCCCTCGTAGAAGGACTCCTGGAGGGCGAAATCGTCCTCGGCGTACAGATTGAGATCCGACTCGTGGTCGAACGTCAGCAGCAGCGCGCGGCCGTCCTCCGCGAAGTACCAGACGGCGGACTGGCCGCCGCGGTCGTTCCACGCCAGGCGTTGTGCGCCTGGCACCGTCACCGGTTCGACCTCGGCGAGCTCGTCCATGACCGTCGCGCGGCGCCGTACTTCCGGGAGGGGAGTCGCCGCCAGGGCATCCCACGTCTTGCTGTTCATGCCCGCAGCGTAACCACCGCCTCTGACAAGCCTGATACGAACGTCCTCGGTGCCTTCTCCGTCGCCTCTTCCGGTCAGCGGGATGGTTCCGGAGACGATGCCTCGTCCGCCGGGTACGTCACCGCGCATGACGGCCGGCTGACCGGCGCTGCGGGTCCGGCGGACGTCCTCTTCCCGCGCGGCCCCCGCGATGTCAGCCCCGCCCGGTACCGTCTCGACCATGTCCACCAGGTCATCCACGACGTCCCCCGCGACATCGTCCACGCCGAACATGGCCGTCCTGGAAGGCGTACTCGAGCGCATCACGTACGCCAACGAGGAGAACGGGTACACGGTCGCGCGCGTCGACACCGGCCGGGGGAGCAACGACCTGCTCACCGTCGTCGGGTCGCTGCTCGGGGCCCAGCCCGGTGAGTCGTTGCGGATGGAGGGGCGCTGGAGTTCGCACTCGCAGTACGGCAAGCAGTTCACGGTCGAGAACTACACGACGATCCTCCCCGCCACGATCCAGGGCATCCGCCGCTACCTCGGCTCCGGGCTGATCAAGGGCATCGGGCCGGTGATGGCGGACCGGATCACCACCCATTTCGGCGTGGACACCCTGGACATCATCGAGCAGCAGCCGAAGCGCCTGGTCGAGGTGCCCGGGCTCGGGCCGAAGCGGACGAAGATGATCGCCGCCGCGTGGGAGGAGCAGAAGGCGATCAAGGAGGTCATGGTCTTCCTCCAGAGCGTCGGCGTCTCGACCTCCATCGCCGTCCGTATCTACAAGAAGTACGAGGACGCCTCGATCTCCGTCGTGAAGAACCAGCCCTACCGGCTGGCCGCCGACGTTTGGGGCATCGGCTTCCTGACCGCGGACCGGATCGCTCAGGCCGTCGGCATTCCGCACGACAGCCCGGAGCGCGTCAAGGCCGGGCTGCAGTACGCGCTGTCGCAGTCCAGCGACCAGGGGCACTGCTTCCTGCCCGAGGAGCGGCTCATCGCGGACGCGGTCAAGCTCCTCCAGGTCGACACCGGGCTCGTCATCGAGTGCCTGGCCGAGCTCGCCGCGGAGCCGGAGGGCGTCGTACGGGAGAAGGTGCCGTCGCCCGAGGGCGGTGAGCCGATCACGGCCGTCTATCTGGTGCCCTTCCACCGGGCCGAGATCGCCCTGGCCGCCCAGGTGCGACGGCTGCTGCGTACGCCGGAGGAGCGGATGCCGGCCTTCGGTGACGTGGACTGGGACGCGGCGCTGAAGTGGCTCGCGGGGCGTACGGGGGCGACGCTCGCGCCCGAGCAGGAGGCCGCCGTACGGCTCGCGCTCAGCCGGAAGGTGGCCGTGCTGACCGGGGGGCCGGGCTGCGGCAAGTCGTTCACCGTCCGGTCGATCGTGGAGCTGGCCCGCGCGAAGAAGGCGAAGGTGGTGCTGGCGGCGCCCACGGGGCGGGCGGCCAAGCGGCTCTCCGAGCTGACGGGTGCCGAGGCCTCCACCGTGCACCGGCTGCTGGAGCTCAAGCCGGGCGGGGACGCGGCGTACGACCGGGACCGTCCCCTCGACGCCGACCTCGTCGTCGTCGACGAGGCCTCCATGCTCGACCTGCTGCTCGCCAACAAGCTGGTCAAGGCCGTGGCGCCCGGCGCCCATCTGCTGCTGGTCGGCGATGTGGACCAGCTGCCCTCGGTCGGTGCGGGGGAGGTGCTGCGGGATCTGCTCGCCGACGGCAGCCCCGTCCCGGCGGTCCGGCTGACGACCATCTTCCGCCAGGCCCAGAAGTCCGGCGTCGTCACCAACGCCCACCGCATCAACTCCGGCGTACCGCCCCTCACCCAGGGGCTCAGCGACTTCTTCCTCTTCGTGGAGGACGAGACGGAGGACGCCGGGGTGCTGGCCGTGGACGTCGCGGCCCGCCGGATTCCGGCCAAGTTCGGGCTGAACCCGCGCCGGGACGTGCAGGTGCTCGCCCCGATGCACCGCGGTCCCGCCGGAGCCGGTCATCTCAACGGGCTGCTCCAGCAGGCCATCACCCCGGGCCGCCCCGATCTGCCCGAGAAGCGGTTCGGCGGCCGGGTGTTCCGCGTCGGCGACAAGGTCACCCAGATCCGCAACAACTACGACAAGGGGGAGAACGGTGTCTTCAACGGCACCGTCGGTGTCGTCACCGCCCTCGACCTGGACGAACAGAAGCTGAGCGTGCTGACGGACGAGGACGAGGAGATCAGCTACGACTTCGACGAGCTCGACGAGCTGTCCCACGCGTACGCCATGACGATCCATCGCTCCCAGGGCAGCGAGTACCCGGCCGTCGTCATCCCCGTGACGAAGAGCGCCTGGATGATGCTCCAGCGGAACCTGCTGTACACCGCCGTGACGAGGGCGAAGAAGCTCGTCGTGCTGGTCGGCTCCCGGCAGGCGATCGGCCAGGCGGTCCGCACGGTTTCCGCAGGCAGACGCTGTACGGCGCTGGATCACCGGCTGCGTGGGGGCGCGGAAGGAGGATCCTCCGAAAAAATGATCGATCAAATCGGTGGGAAACATCACGGAGGTCTTCCGCAACCGCAGTCAAGGGGGCAGGATGAATAAGTTCGCGGCACTCAGTGCCGCGAGTAGGTCCAATGGACGACCCCGAGTGCACTCTCCTGAGCCAAATGGGGGAGGGTGGAGACAGTCAGGGAACCTCGAAGAAGAGGCACTACGTCGGTGAGGGATGACGTGAGCGAGCACACCAGCAACGCTGTAGTACTGCGGTACGGCGATGACGAGTACACCTACCCGGTGATCGACAGCACCGTCGGCGACAAGGGCTTCGACATCGGGAAGCTCCGGGCGAACACCGGTCTGGTGACGCTGGACAGCGGATACGGCAACACCGCTGCCTATAAATCGGCCATCACCTACCTTGACGGCGAGCAGGGCATCCTGCGGTACCGCGGCTACCCCATCGAGCAGCTCGCCGAGCAGTCGACGTTCCTTGAGGTCGCGTACACGCTCATCAACGGTGAGCTCCCGAAGGTCGACGAGCTGTCGGGCTTCAAGGACGAGATCACCCAGCACACGCTGCTGCACGAGGACGTCAAGCGGTTCTTCGACGGCTTCCCGCGCGACGCCCACCCGATGGCGATGCTGTCCTCGGTCGTCAGCGCGCTGTCCACCTTCTACCAGGACAGCCACAACCCGTTCGACGAGGAGCAGCGTCACCTCTCGACGATCCGGCTGCTGGCCAAGCTGCCGACCATCGCGGCGTACGCGTACAAGAAGTCGATCGGTCACCCGTTCGTCTACCCGCGCAACGACCTCGGCTACGTCGAGAACTTCCTGCGCATGACCTTCTCGGTCCCCGCCCAGGAGTACGTGCCGGACCCGGTCGTCGTCTCGGCGCTGGAGAAGCTGCTCATCCTGCACGCGGACCACGAGCAGAACTGTTCGACCTCCACCGTGCGTCTGGTCGGCTCCTCGCAGGCGAACATGTTCGCCTCGATCTCGGCCGGCATCTCCGCGCTGTGGGGTCCCCTGCACGGTGGCGCCAACCAGTCGGTGCTGGAGATGCTCGAGGGCATCCAGGCCAACGGCGGCGACGTCGACAGCTTCATCCAGAAGGTGAAGAACAAGGAGGACGGCGTCCGCCTGATGGGCTTCGGCCACCGGGTGTACAAGTCCTTCGACCCGCGCGCCAAGATTATTAAGGCCGCCGCCCACGACGTGCTGTCCTCGCTCGGCAAGTCCGACGAGCTGCTCGACATCGCGCTCAAGCTGGAGGAGCACGCGCTCTCCGACGAGTACTTCGTCTCGCGCAACCTCTACCCCAACGTGGACTTCTACACCGGTCTGATCTACCGGGCCATGGGCTTCCCGAGCGAGATGTTCACCGTGCTCTTCGCGATCGGCCGCCTTCCGGGCTGGATCGCCCAGTGGCACGAGATGATCAAGGAGCCGGGTTCCCGTATCGGCCGCCCGCGCCAGATCTACACCGGCGAGGTCCTGCGCGACTTCGTCCCGGTCGAGGGTCGCTGACCTCCGGACCACCCCCGCACCACCCCGGCCCCGTTGGCCGGTTGCCTTCGCCCCGACTGCCGCGCTTTCGCACAGAGCGCGGTGTCCGGGGCGATTTGCTTGCCCGGGCATGACTGCGGGGAGGGCTTGGCCGTGAGCGTCCCGCGCGCTGGTCGGCAGGGCGGGAGCGCTCCCGCCGTAAAGCGAGAAGCGCCCCGCCGTCGATCCCCCCACGGGCCGACAACGAGGCGCTTCCCATTTCCCGGAGCGGATTCCCCCCACGGGATCCGGCCGGGCGTTCAGTGGGAGCCGAAGCTCCTGGGTTCCTCGGTACTGCTGGGTCGTACTGGTCCTGCGCTTTTCCTCGTACCGCCTGCGCGTGCCGCCTGCGGTCTGCCGGGGTACGTACGGACGGGAGGGCCGCTCAAAGCTCCCCGGTGCACGTGCCCCGGCCAACGCTTGCCCGGAGCGTCCCCCAAGACCCTCCGACGGACGTCCCCCAAGACGTCCTTGGCGTCGCTCTCTTAGACTCGCGAACCCACCGAATGGTTACCCCTAAACCGGTGTGATCTAAGTCTCTTTGTGGAAATTACGTGAAGGACCGCAGGCGCAGGCTGTTCGTCACGACGAAGACCGAGGAGAAGGCCATCGCCGCTCCCGCAATCATAGGGTTGAGCAGGCCAAATGCCGCAAGGGGTAGAGCAGCAACGTTGTAGCCGAATGCCCAGAAAAGGTTGCCCCTGATGGTGGCCAGGGTACGGCGGGAGAGCCGGATGGCATCGGCTGCCACCTTGAGATCTCCACGAACGAGCGTCAGATCGCTCGCCTCGATCGCGGCGTCCGTACCCGTGCCCATCGCCAGACCGAGGTCCGCGGTGGCCAGTGCCGCGGCGTCGTTGACCCCGTCACCGACCATGGCGACCGAACGCCCATCGGCCTGGAGGCGCTCGATGACGTGCGCTTTCTCCTCGGGAAGCACCTCGGCACGGACCTCGTCGATCCCGACGGCGCGGGCCACGGATTCTGCGACCGCCCGGTTGTCGCCGGTCAGCAGGATCGGTGTCAGGCCGAGCGCGCGGAGGTCGGCGACTGCCTCCGCGCTGGTCTCCTTGACCGCGTCGGCGACTTCGACGGCACCGCGTGCCTCGCCGTCCCAGGCGACCGCGATCGCGGTACGGCCCTGAGCGGCTGCCTCGGTCATCGCGGCCGCCAGTGCGTCGGGCAGGGCGATTCCGGCGTCGGCGAGCAGCCGGGGTCGGCCGACGAGGACCGCGTGGCCCTCGACGATGCCCTGGACGCCGAGTCCGGGGATGTTGGTGAAGTCCTCGGGGGTGGGGAGTGCGGTGCCGGTGC
>NZ_JAELVH010000270.1 GCF_019399235.1 Streptomyces poriferorum
GTGTTACCGGCCCTCGGTGGTCTCCGAGGTGAGCCGGTAACACGCCTCGCCCTGCCCGGCACCGCCGTTCTTCTTCTCGCTCTCGCCGCCCGCTCCGGTCGAGGCGTTCGCGACGGCTCCCGCGCCGATCCCGGCCGCGGCAATGACCGCGCCGCCCGCGATCATCATCCGGCGGCGGGTCAAGTCCTTCTTGTGTGCGGGTCCTTGAGTCTCTGTCATGCGAGGGAGGCTAGGCAGCCCAGCTGGCAGGGACATGAGCGCGGGCTGTGCGTTCCTGTGTGGCACCGGAGGGCTCCAGGGGCTCCGGACGTGAAACAGCCCCCGGCGGGTGGGCCGGGGGCTGTTTCACGTGAAACCGAAGCGGAGTCGCTGACGCTTACTTGGCGCCGGTGTCCCTCGCCACGGAGTCCTTGGCCTCCGCCTTCTCCTTGGCCTGCGCCACCGGCTTGCGGAGCTGGATGTTCAGCTCGCGCAGCCGCGTCTCGTCCAGCTCGCTCGGGGCGCCCATCATCAGGTCCTGGGCGTTGCCGTTGAGCGGGAAGGCGATGGTCTCGCGGATGTTGGGCTCGTCGGCCAGCAGCATGACGATGCGGTCGACGCCCGGGGCGATGCCGCCGTGCGGCGGGGCGCCGAGACGGAACGCGCGCAGCATGCCCGCGAACTCCCGCTCGACGGTCTCCGCCTCGTAGCCGGCGATCTCGAAGGCCTTCAGCATGACCTCGGGCTCGTGGTTACGGATGGCGCCCGAGGACAGCTCGATGCCGTTGCAGACGATGTCGTACTGCCACGCCAGGATGTCGAGCGGGTCCTTCTCCTCCAGGTCCTTCATGCCGCCCTGGGGCATGGAGAACGGGTTGTGCGAGAAGTCGATCTTGCCGGTGTCCTCGTCCTTCTCGTACATCGGGAAGTCGACGATCCAGCAGAAGCGGAAGACGCCCTCCTCGAAGTGGCCGGCGCGCTTGGCGGCCTCGACGCGGACGACGGACATGATCTTGGAGACCTCGTCGAACTCGCCCGCGCCGAAGAAGACGGCGTGGCCGGGGACGAGGGACAGACGCTCGGTGAGGGTCTTGATGTCCGTCTCGGTGAGGAACTTGGCGATCGGACCCGCCAGCGTGCCGTCCTCGCCGACGCGGACCCAGGCGAGGCCCTTGGCGCCGTGCTCGACCGCGTACGCACCGAGGCCGTCGAAGAACTTCCGGGACTGGCCCGCGGTGTCCGGCACCGGGAGGGCGCGGACGTGCTTGCCGGCGAAGGCCTTGAACTCCGAGTCCGCGAAGATGTCGGAGATGTCGACGAGCTCCAGCTGGGCCCGCAGGTCCGGCTTGTCGTTGCCGTACTTCAGCATCGACTCACGGAACGGGATGCGCGGGAACGGCGACGTCACATGGCGGCCGTTGCCGAACTCCTCGAAGAGCTCGGTCATGAGCTTCTCGATCGGCTGGAAGACGTCCTCCTGCTCGACGAACGACATCTCGACGTCGAGCTGGTAGAACTCGCCCGGCGAACGGTCGGCGCGGGCGTCCTCGTCGCGGAAGCAGGGCGCGATCTGGAAGTAGCGGTCGAAGCCGGAGATCATCAGCAGCTGCTTGAACTGCTGCGGCGCCTGCGGAAGGGCGTAGAACTTGCCCGGGTTCAGACGGGACGGGACCACGAAGTCACGGGCGCCCTCGGGGGAGGTCGCGGCGAGGATCGGGGTCGCCATCTCGTTGAAGCCGAGGGCCACCATCTTGGAGCGGATGGAGGCGATGACGGACGAGCGCAGCATGATGTTGCGGTGCATGCGCTCGCGGCGCAGGTCGAGGAAGCGGTACTCCAGGCGCCGCTCCTCGTTGACGCCGTCCTCGGCGTTGATCGTGAAGGGCAGCGGGGCGGCCTGGCCGAGCACCTCGACCTCGGTGACCTCGATCTCGATCTCGCCGGTCGGCAGCTCCGGGTTCACGTTGTCGGCGCCGCGGGCGGAGACCTTGCCGTCGATCCGTACGACGGTCTCCTTGGTCAGCTTCGCCAGGGCGTCGTTGCCGGGGGTGCCGGGACGGGCGACGAGCTGCACCAGACCGTAGTGGTCGCGCAGATCGATGAAGAGGATGCCACCCAGGTCTCGGCGATTGTGCAGCCAGCCGCTCAGCCGGACGTCGGTGCCGACGTCAGAGGCGCGGAGCTCGCCGCAGGTGTGGGACCTGTACCGATGCATCGTCGTTCATCCAGTCTTCGCGGTTGGGGATGATTCAGCCACCCCAGGCTACCGCCCGCGACCGGACCGTTTCATTGTCATTGTCCGCACCAAGATCGTCAGTGCGCCCCTGGCGCTGCCTCGCACACACATGCCGGTCTAAAGTGGGGCAATGCGCACCGAGGAAGTCCTGGCCGCGACGGCGACCGGCCTTTGGCGCTGGGACAACGGAGCCGGGACGGTCACCCTCGACGCGGAGGCGGCCCGGCTTCTGGAGCTGCCCGCCGAGCACAGCGTCTTCCGTGAGTCGGAGGTGCGCTCCCGCTTTCACCCCGTCGACTGGAACGAGATCTACGGGGTAGTGAACCTCGCCGTCGCCGAGGGCACCCTCGCCGAGGCCCGGGTACGGATCGTGGACGAGCGGGGCCGGGTGCTGCGGACCGTCCGGAGCCGTTCCAGGCCGCTGCGGACCGAGGCCGGCTCCGAGTCGGACTACGTGCTGGTCGGCACGCTCCAGGAGGTCGCCGAACCGCAGCCCGGCACCACGGGGGCGCACACCCCGATCACCGGCGACTGGCGGCGCTCCCGCGAGGCGTTCCTGCTGGACGCGGGAAGGGCGCTGGCCGAGGCCCGGTCGACGACGGAGGTGCTGCGGGTGGCCTACTCGCTCTCCATGCCCGGCTTCTCGCCGGACGGGCTGGCGGTCTTCGGGGTCGACGGCGAACGGCTGACGATCGTCGGCCACCACGGGCACAACATGGGCGACGAGGGCCCCTTCAGCGACATGCCGCTGGAGACCGACTACCCGGCCGCCGAGGTCGTCCGGAACGGGCGGGCCGTCTATCTGCCGACGCCCGAGGACTACCGCGACCGCTATCCCGCCACGTGGCCGCTGGCCCGGCGGTTCGGGCGCCGCTCCTGGGCCTTTCTGCCGCTGATCGTGGCGGGACGCACGATGGGCACCTGGATGGCCGGGTTCCGGCACCCCGTCTCGTTCTCGCCGGACGAACGGTCGGTGCTGACGACCGTGGCCAGGATGCTCGCCCAGGCCCTCGCCAGGGCCGGGGCCGCCGAGACGGAGCGGGAGCTGTCGCTGGGGCTCCAGCGCTCGATGATGCCGTCCCTGGGGCCCGACATCCCGGGGATGACGGTCGCCGCCCGCTACGTCCCGACCGGGGGCGGCCTCCAGGTCGGCGGCGACTGGTACGACATGATCCCGCTCCCCAACGGCCGCATCGCCCTCGTCATCGGCGACGTCCAGGGGCACGACGTTCGGGCCGCGGGGCTGATGGGCCAGCTGCGGATCGCCCTGCGCGCGTACGCGTCCGAGGGCCACCCCCCGGACGCGGTGCTCTCGCGCGCCTCGCGCTTCCTGTCCGGGCTCACCGCCGCGTACGACGGCGAGCAGCCGGACGCGCGCTTCGCGACCTGCCTGTACGCGGAGGCGGACCCGGAGACCGGCACCCTCGACATCGCGCGGGCCGGTCATCCCGACCCCGTGGTCATGACCGGCGACGGGACCGCCGTCATCCGCCGGACCGAAGGCGGGCTGCCGCTCGGGATCGAGGCGGACGCGGACTACCCGGCGACCCGGATCACGCTGGAGGCCGGAGAAACGATCATGCTGTGCACGGACGGCCTGATCGAGACCGGCGGGCACGACCTGGCCACCGGCTGGGTCCGGCTCCGGCCGATCCTGGAGCGGCACACCGGGGATCTGGAGAAGCTCGCGGACGAGCTGGTGCAGGCCGTGCACGGACCGGCCTCGCACCACACGACGGGGCCGCTCGCCGACCGGCGCGAGGACGACATAGCGGTCCTGCTGCTGCGGCGCGAGGCCTCCACGACGCACCCGGCCACGCCCCGCCGGACCGCGCTGACCATTGCCCAGGCCGAACCGGAGCGGATCGCCGCCGCCCGGTCGCTGCTGCGCGAGATGCTGCACGACTGGGCGGACGCGGAGCAGGTCGACTCGGCGGTGCTGATGGTCTCCGAGATGGCCACGAACGTGCTGGTCCACACGGACGGCGACGCCCTGATGGTCGCGCAGGCGACCGGTGAGCACGGGACGCGGCGGCTGCGGGTCGAGGTGTCCGACGGCAGCGACGAGCTGCCGCACAAGCGGCGGCCCGGCGAGATGGCGTCCAGCGGTCGCGGCCTGGTGCTGATGGAGGTGCTCGCCCACGCGTGGGGGGTGGACCCGCGGGGCTCGGGGAAGTCGATCTGGTTCGAGCTGTACGAGTCGGCGGAGCCCTCGGAGCCGCAGGGAGCGCGGGCGGAGCCCCAGGAGCCGTAGGGGCGCCGCGCGTTCGTTACGCCGACGGCTCCCCGGCCGGTCCTTCGGGCACCTCCGGGCTGGCCGGGGAGCCGTTGCGCAGTACACCGATGATGCCGAAGGCCGCCGCGCAGAGCGGGACCGCGAGCAGCATCCCGAGGATCCCCGCCACGCTCGCGCCCGCCGTCAGCGCGATCAGGATCATGGCGGGGTGCATCTGCACGGTCCGGCTCTGGATCATCGGCTGGAGGACGTGCCCCTCCAGTACCTGGACGGCCAGGACGACTCCGAGCGCCCACAGCGCGATCGCGAAACCCCGGTCCGCCAGCGCCACCAGGACCGCGACGGCTCCCGACAGGAAGGCGCCCAGGTAGGGGATGTAGGCGCCGACGAAGACCAGTGCGCCCAGTCCCACCGCACCGGGCACGCGCAGGATCAGCAGACCGATCGTGATGCAGACCGCGTCGATGAGCGCGATGAACGTCGTCCCGCGCATGAAGCCCTCGACGGCCTCGAACGCCCTGCGGCCCATCGCCTCGACCAGGTCGCCGGTGCCCCGGGGAGCGATGGCGTGCGCGAGGTTCACGGCCCGGTCCGAGTCGCGCAGGAAGAAGAAGGTCAGCAGCAGGGAGAGCACGGCGGTGGCGATGAACGAGCCGACCAGGCTGATGCCGGAGAGGATGCCGCCCGCAGCGCTCGCACCGAACTTCTCGACGAGCTTCTTGGCGTTGTCCGCGAGGGCCTCCACGTTCGCGCCGTCCTCCAGCCCGAAGTGGTCGATGACCCACTGTCCGGCGTCCTTCAGCGAGTCGACGATCTGGTCGCCGGTCTCGATGAGCGCCGCCACCACGATGTAGCCCGCACCGCCGCCCACCGCGACGAGCAGGGCGCAGGTGACTCCCGCGGCCACCGAGCGGTTCACCCCTTGGGCGGTCATCCGCCGGTGGACCGGCCCGAGCAGCGCCGTACCGAGCAGGGCGAGCAGGACCGGGGTGACGGCGGTCTTCAGGACGATGCAGAGGAAGATGGCGACGGCGGCGACACCCGCGACCAGCAGGACGACGCCGCACCACGCGGCCGTACGCCGGGCGGCATCGGGCAGGAGGGGCTTCTGGGTCTGCACCCTCCCACCCGATCACGCCGCGGCAGTGGTGTCCCGCCCGCGCCGCCGTACGAGTGATGAACCGTCATACGGCGGCAGCGGGGCTCACATTCCGTGGACGGCGGGCACGGTGCCGAGACGGCCGGCCTGGAAGTCCTCGAAGGCCTGCTTGAGTTCGGCCTGGCTGTTCATCACGAACGGCCCGTAGTGCGCCATCGGCTCCCGGATGGGACGGCCGCCGAGCAGCACGACCTCCAGGTCCGGGGTGTTCCCGTCCTGCTGCTCGTCCGCGCGGACGGTCAGCGAGGAGCCGGCGCCGAAGACGGCGGTCTGGCCCATGTGGACGGGACGGCGCTCCTCACCGACGGTGCCGCGGCCGGCGAGTACGTACGCGAGGCCGTTGAAGTCCTCGCGCCAGGGCAGCGTCACCTCGGCGCCGGGGCGCACGGTGGCGTGGATCATCGTGATGGGGGTGTGGGTGACGCCCGGGCCCTCGTGACCGTCGAGCTCGCCCGCGATCACCCGGAGCAGCGCGCCGCCGTCCGGAGAGGCGAGCAGCTGGACCTGGCCGCCGCGGATGTCCTGGTAGCGCGGGGCCATCATCTTGTCGGCCTTGGGCAGGTTCACCCAGAGCTGGAGGCCGTGGAACAGGCCGCCCGACATGACGAGGGACTCCGGCGGCGCCTCGATGTGGAGCAGCCCCGATCCGGCTGTCATCCACTGGGTGTCGCCGTTCTGGATGGTGCCGCCGCCCCCGTTGGAGTCCTGGTGGACGAAGGTGCCGTCGATCAGGTAGGTCACGGTCTCGAAGCCGCGGTGGGGGTGCCACGGAGTGCCCTTCGGCTCTCCTGCCGCGTACTCCACCTCACCCATCTGGTCCATCATGATGAACGGGTCGAGGTGCTTGTAGTTGATCCCCGCGAAGGCGCGGCGGACCGGGAAGCCCTCGCCCTCGAACCCGCTCGGCGCCGTGGTCACGGCGAGCACGGGACGGGCCGCGGCGTCGCCGGCGGCGGCGACCTTGGGCAGGGTCAGCGGGTTTTCGACGGTCACTGCGGGCATGGAAGCCACCTCCGGAGGATTGTTCTGGAACCAATTTAGTTGAATGGTGAACATTCTGCAAGGCGTCATCCATTCCCGGGCCGGCCGGAGCAGCAGAAAGGGGCCCGTACCGCCCAGCGGCACGGACCCCTTCCCGAAGACCTGCGATCAGCCGTACATCCGGCGCATCGCGAAGTCGACCATCTGCTCCACGGCCTTGGCGTCGAAGACCATGCGGTGCTCGCCCTCCATGTCCAGGACGAAGCCGTAGCCCGTGGGCAGCAGATCGATCACCTCGGCCCCGGTGATCACGAAGTACTTGGACTCCTTGCCCGCGTACAGCCTCAGCTCCTTGAGCGTGGTGAACATCGGGATCACGGGCTGCTGGGTGTTGTGCAGCGCGAGGAATCCCGGATTGTCGCCGCGCGGGCAGTAGACCTTCGACGTCGCGAAGATCTGCTGGAAGTCCTCGGCGGCCAGCGAGCCGGTCGTGAAAGCCCGTACCGCGTCACCCAGCGAGGGCGGCGAGGGTTCGGGATACAGCGGCTGCTCGCCGTAGCCGCCACCCATCGGCTGCTGTGCGCCCTGGTTCTGGTCGTAGCCGTACATGGAGCAAAGAGTAATCGGACACATCCGACCCTTGAGGGGTTGCGTCTTATTACTGACGGGTAGCATCATCGTAGGGGTCAGGTGATACGTCCGGGCCACCCCTCCACGGGGCGCTGCGCGCCACTGCTATTGATTACGGAGCCTTCCCATGGGGCACTACAAGTCGAATCTCCGCGACATCGAGTTCAACCTCTTCGAGGTCCTCGGGCGCGACAAGCTGTACGGCACCGGACCGTTCGCGGAGATGGACGTCGAGACCGCGAAGAGCATCCTCGACGAGGTCACCCGCCTCGCGGAGAACGAGCTCGCCGACTCCTACGCCGACGCCGACCGCAACCCGCCGGTCTTCGACCCGGAGACCAACACCGCACCGGTCCCGGACTCCTTCAAGAAGTCGTACCAGGCCTTCATGGACTCCGAGTACTGGCGTCTGGGCCTGCCCGAGGAGATCGGCGGCACCACGTCGCCCCGCTCCCTGATCTGGGGATACGCGGAGCTGCTGCTCGGCGCCAACCCGGCCGTGTGGATGTACTCCTCCGGCCCGGCGTTCGCCGGCATCCTCTTCGACGAAGGCAACGAGGCGCAGAAGAAGATCGCCGAGATCGCCGTCGAGAAGCAGTGGGGCTCGACGATGGTGCTGACCGAGCCGGACGCAGGCTCCGACGTCGGCGCGGGCCGCACGAAGGCCGTCGAGCAGGAGGACGGCTCCTGGCACATCGAGGGCGTGAAGCGCTTCATCACCTCGGGCGAGCACGACATGTCCGAGAACATCATTCACTACGTGCTGGCCCGCCCCGAGGGCGCGGGACCCGGCACCAAGGGCCTCTCGCTCTTCATGGTCCCGAAGTTCCACTTCGACTGGACCACCGGCGAGCTGGCCGAGCGCAACGGCGTGTACGCGACCAACGTCGAGCACAAGATGGGCCTCAAGGCCTCCAACACCTGCGAGATGACGTTCGGCGACCGGCACCCCGCCAAGGGCTGGCTCATCGGCGACAAGCACGACGGCATCCGCCAGATGTTCCGCATCATCGAGTTCGCCCGCATGATGGTCGGCACGAAGGCCATCGCCGCGCTCTCCACCGGCTACCTCAACGCGCTGGAGTACGCCAAGGAGCGCGTCCAGGGCACCGACCTGTCGCAGTTCATGGACAAGACGGCCCCCAAGGTCACCATCACGCACCACCCCGACGTCCGCCGCTCGCTCATGACGCAGAAGGCGTACGCCGAGGGCATGCGCTCCCTCGTGCTGTACACCGCCTCCGTCCAGGACGCCATCCAGGAGAAGGAGGCCGCGGGCGAGGACGCGAAGGCGCTGCACGGCCTCAACGACCTGCTGCTCCCGATCGTGAAGGGCTACGGCTCCGAGAAGTCGTACGAGCAGCTGGCGCAGTCGCTCCAGACGTTCGGCGGCTCCGGGTACCTCCAGGAGTACCCGATCGAGCAGTACATCCGTGACGCCAAGATCGACACGCTGTACGAGGGCACGACGGCCATCCAGGGCCAGGACTTCTTCTTCCGGAAGATCGTCCGCGACCAGGGCGCCTCGCTCAACACGCTCTCCGAGGAGATCAAGAAGTTCCTCGCGGGCGCCCAGGACAACGAGGAGCTGTCCGGCGCTCTGGACCACCTCGCGAAGGCCGCTGTGGACCTGGAGGCGATCGTCGGCACGATGATCACCGACCTCACCGCGACCGGCGAGGACGTCAAGAACATCTACAAGGTCGGCCTCAACTCGACCCGCCTGCTGCTGGCCTCCGGCGACGTCGTCGTCGGCTACCTGCTGCTGAAGGGCGCGGCCGTGGCCACCGAGAAGCTGCGAGACGCCTCCCCGAAGGACGTCGCCTTCTACCAGGGCAAGATCGCCGCCGCGAAGTTCTTCGCCGCGAACGTCCTGCCGGGCGTCGGCGCCGAGCGCGCGCTCGCCGAGGCCGTCGACAACTCCCTGATGGAGCTGGACGAGGCCGCGTTCTAGAGGCTGCGTTCCAGGGGCCCCGGGCTCCTGCTCCGCCGAGAACGACTACACGCACCGCCACCCGGACACGCTTCCGGGTGGCGGTGCTGTCGTACGGGCCGAACATGCCGCGCGGCAATCGACGCCTGCGCCTTCTTCCCTATGATCGGACCTCGTTGACGAGGGGGAGGCCGGCGCATGAGCCGAGTGAACGGGCACAGGTACGCACGGGGCGCGGCAGCCGGGGCGGCCCTGCTGCTGCTCGCGGGCTGCGGCAGTGGGGAAGACGGCGGCGGAGCCGCGAAGGCGCTCGGCAAGGCGGAGGTCTCCTCGGTCCTGCCCGACGCGAAGGCCATGCCGGGCTGGCGGACGCAGCTGGAGCCCGACGCCCAGGAGCCGGTGCCGGAGTACCCGCCGACGGTCTGCCTGACGACGGACAAGGCGAAGCGCGCCACGGCCTGCGGCAGGATCACCTACTACGGCGTCGCCGCCTACGTGCGGAAACCCGACGTCACCTCGCTCAACTACTGGGTGCTCGCCTACCCGGACGAGAAGACCGCCGACGCCGCCTATGACGCGATCGCCGAGTACTACGGCGGCGACCGGGTCGGCGTGGGCGCGGTGCCGGTCGGCATCGGCGAGCCCGGCGACGAGCGCGAGTCCAACCGCGCCGGGACGGGCACGATGGGCGGGCCCGCCACCATCACCCAGCTCCGGGTCGGCACGACCGTCCTCGGGATCAGCTCCGGCAACCGGGGCAAGGAGGCCGTCTCCGACCAGGAGGTGAAGGAGCTCGCCGCCATGTTCGCCGAGCGCGCCCAGCAGGCCCAGAACGGCGAGAAGCCCTCCGCTGCGGTCGCCGGAGGATAGCGGCGGCCCCAGGGGCACTACGGTGAATCCTCCGGGCCGGGCCTGGTTAAGGTGAAGAACATGAGTTCCTCCCTCCGGTTCGACCGCGGCCACACCGACGATCTGATGGCCTTCCTGATGTCCGCCCCTTCCCCGTACCACGCCGTGGCGAGCGCCGCGGCGAGGCTGGAGAAGGCCGGTTTCCGGCAGGTCGAGGAGACCGCCGCCTGGGAAGGGACGACCGGCGGGAAGTACGTCCTGCGCGGCGGCGCCATCGTGGCCTGGTACGTGCCGGAGGGCGCCGGGGCGCACACCCCGTTCCGGATCGTCGGGGCGCACACCGACTCCCCGAACCTGCGGGTGAAGCCGCTGCCCGACACCGGTGCCCACGGCTGGCGGCAGGTCGCCGTGGAGGTCTACGGCGGCACGCTCCTCAACACCTGGCTGGACCGCGACCTCGGCCTCGCCGGCCGGATCACGCTGCGGGACGGGACGCACCGGCTCATCGACATCGACCGGCCGCTGCTGCGCGTCCCGCAGCTGGCCGTGCACCTGGACCGGTCGGCCAACCCCGACGGGCTCAAGCTCGACCGCCAGAAGCACATGCAGCCCATCTGGGGGCTCGGCGACGTCGAGGAGGGCGACCTCATCCGGTTCGTCGCCGAGGAGGCGGGCGTCGACGCCGAGGACGTCACCGGCTGGGACCTGATGCCGCACCCCGTCGAGGCGCCGTCCTACCTGGGCCGCGACCGCGAGCTGGTGGCCGGTCCGCGCATGGACAACCTCCTGTCGGTGCACGCGGCCACCGCGGCACTCGCCGCCGTCGCCGGGCAGCCCGACTCCGAGATCCCGTACATCCCGGTGCTGGCCGCCTTCGACCACGAGGAGAACGGCTCGCAGTCCGACACCGGCGCGGACGGCCCGCTGCTCGGCACGGTCCTGGAGCGCTCGGTGTTCGCCCGCGGCGGTACGTACGAGGACCGCGCCCGCGCCTTCGCCGGCACCGTCTGCCTCTCCTCCGACACCGGCCACGCGATCCACCCCAACTACGCGGAGCGCCACGACCCGACGCACCACCCGGTCGTCAACGGCGGACCGATCCTCAAGGTCAACGTCAACATGCGGTACGCGACCGACGGCAGCGGCCGGGCCCTGTTCGCGGCGGCGTGCGAGAAGGCGGGCGTGCCGTGGCAGACGTTCGTCTCCAACAACGCGATGCCGTGCGGCACCACGATCGGCCCGATCACCGCCGCCCGGCACGGCATCCAGACCGTCGACATCGGCGTGGCCATCCTGTCGATGCACAGCGCCCGTGAGCTGTGCGGCGCCGACGACCCGCATCTGCTGGCCACCGCGCTGGCGGCGTTCCTGGCGGGCTGACGACACGCTCTCCGCCGGTCCCCCTGCCGATGTGCGGCAGGGGGACCGCTGTCGTTACGGGGTGACCGCTGTCATTGCGGGGCGGGGGACCGCTGTCATTGCGGCCCGGTCCGGAAGCGGCGGCGGTACTCGGTCGGCGTCGTGTCGAGCCTGCGGCGGAACGCCCTGACGAGGGTGTCGACGGTGCCGAACCCGCAGGCGGACGCGATCCGTTCGAGGGTGGCGTCGGTGGATTCCAGCTGGTTGCGCGCCCTCTCGACGCGGACCGACTCGATGTAGGCGTGGGGCGTCGTGCCGAGTTCGGTCTTGAAGATCCGGGTGAGCTGCCGGTCGCCGATGTGGCCGTGGGCGGCGAGGTCCGCGACGGTGAGCGGTTCGGCGATGTTGCGCATGATGTGGTGCCGCAGGTCCTCGATGCGCCGGGTCGTGGAGACCTGCTCCAGCGGAACGCTGAACTGGCTCTGGCCGCTCGGCCGCTTCAGGTACATCACGAGCTGCCGGGCGACCCGCAGCGCGACGGCCTCGCCCAGGTCGTCGGCGATCAGCGCGAGCGACAGATCGAGACAGGCGCTGATCCCCGCACCGGTCCACACGTCTCCCTCGCGGATGAAGATCGGATCGGCGTCGACCTCCACCAGCGGGTGGTCGGCGGCGAGTTGTCCTGCGGTCGACCAGTGCGTGGTGGCCCGCTTGCCGTCGAGCAGTCCGGCGGCGGCGAGGATGTGCGCGCCGACGCAGACGGACGCGACCCGGCGCGTGCGCCCGGCGAGCCGTTCCACCCGGCACACCACGGCCGGGTCCGTGACCGGGTGCACACGCCCCTGCCCGTCGTTCTCCACCGCTCCGGGCACCAGGAGGGTGTCGATACTCCGCGCCGCCAGGTCGTCGAAGGTGAGGTCGGGGAGGATCCGGACACCGGCGGCGGTGGTGACCGGGGCCGTCGTCTCAGCGGCCAGGACCACCTCGTAACCCGCCGCTTCGTCCGTCTCGCGGCGCGCGAGGGAGAACACCTCTGGCGGTCCGGTGACGTCGAGGAGGTCGACGCCGTCGAAGAGGACGATGACGACAAGCCGTTCGACGGTACTCACGCTCACAGGCTCCCTGGCCTCCTGTCCTGGCACGGCTGCGGTGTCGGTTTCTGCATGTTAGACGACATTGCCGACACAGGGGGGTGGGCCCTAGCGTCGTGAGTGCGGCCCGCCGACCCGGTGGGCGCCGACCTCCCCGACCCGACACGCGAGGTGCCACAGCCATGCCCCGAACGACGCTGCGTCAACTCAACGGCCTCGACGACACACCGGCGAAGCTCGCCGACGCGACCCTGGTCCTCATCGACTACCAGAACACCTACACGACCGGTGTGATGGAGCTGGACGGCTGGCAGGCCGCGCTCGACGCCGGCGCCCGGCTCCTGGCACAGGCCCGTGAGGCGGGCACGAAGGTCATCCACGTCATCAACGACGGCGGGGAAGGAACCCCGTACGACATCCGGGCCGAGATCGGCCGGATCCACCCGGCCGTCGCACCGGCCGACGGCGAGACCGTCGTCGTCAAGCAGGCACCGGACTCCTTCTTCGGCACGGACCTGGGCGAGCACGTCGACGCGGCGGGCAGGACCGACCTCGTCATCGCCGGGTTCATGACCCACATGTGCGTCCAGTTCACCGCTCAGGGCGCCTTCCTGCGCGGCAACCGCCCCACCGTCGTGGCGGACGCCTGCGCCACCCGTTCGCTGCCGGTCACCGGCACCGAACTGGACGCCCGTCAGGTGCACCACAGCGCCCTCGCCACCATCGCCGACCTCTACGGGGTCGTCGTCCCGACGCTGGAGTCCCTCAGCCGGGCCGAGTCCTAGGGCGCATGCTCGTCGAAGGGCCGGGTACCCGAGCGGTACACGGTCCGGAGCTTCCGGACCGTCGAGGAGGCGGAACTCATGGGACTCGGAGGCTGCATCATCCTCATCGGTGCGGGGGCGATACTCGCCTTCGCCACCGACTGGGAGATGGACACCGTCAACGTGGACATGGTCGGCTGGATCATGATGATCGTCGGCATCATCGGCGTCTTCGTGTACGCGAGCGTGATGCGCCGGCGCCGTATGGTCGTGCCGCCCACCACCACCGTGGTGGGTGACGGCGAACGGCGGCTGTGACCTGCGTGGGTGCGCCCCGCCCAGCGGGCGCACCCCTTGGCGGGCACCCCGGCATTCCCGATATTCTGGCCGCTTGTCCGTGACCCGGAACCGGGCGCGTCACGCCCGGGAATGGGAGAGCCGCTCGTGGAGTTCCGGTTGCTCGGCACGGTCTGCGTCGACACGCTGACCGGGCCGCTGCCACTCGGCCCCGCCAAGCGCCGCAGCCTGCTCGCCGCACTGCTGCTGCGCGCCAACACACCGGTCTCCATGGCGCGGTTGACCGACTGCCTGTGGGACGACGACCCGCCCCTGCACGCGCGCACGGTCATCCAGGGCCATGTGTCCCGGCTGCGCGTCCTGCTGACGGGTGCGGACGCGGAGGCGTACGGGGTCGAACTGGCCACGCTCGGCGACGCGTACGTACTGCGGGCGCCGGAGACCCTGCTGGACTCCCAGCGGTTCGAGGAACTGCTGATGCTGGCCCGGGAGCAGCGCAGCCCGGCCGACTCCGTGCTCATGCTGAAGGAGGCCCTGTCGCTGTGGCAGGGGCCCGCGCTCACCGGTACGTACGCCAGCGCACCGCTCCAGGCTGCCGCGCAGGCGCTGGAGGAGTCCCGGCTGGCGACGGTCGAGCAGCTGGCGCGCGCCTACGCCGTGCTGGGGGAGCACCACCGGGCGGCGGCGGTCCTGCGGGCCGAGGCCGACGCCCATCCGATGCGGGAATCCCTCGCCGCGGCCCTGATGACGGCGCTGTACCGGTCGGGCCGGCAGTCCGAGGCGCTGGACCGGTTCCACCGCACCCGCCGGATGCTCGCCGACGAGCTGGGCAT
>NZ_JAELVH010000271.1 GCF_019399235.1 Streptomyces poriferorum
TCGAAGCGGGTTTCGCATTTTCGCTTTCCAGTTCTTCGCTTTCGCGCTTTCCCTTTCCGGCGAGTCCGACTCTATCAGATCCTTTCGGGCCTGATTCCCAGTCAGCGGGGCTTGTCCTCCCGGCCGTTGGGCCGTTCCGACGAGTGAGACGTTAGCGGAATCCAGGGCCCCGACGCTAATCGGGGTCACGTTCCTTCGAACGCGGATTCCTCATTTCGCGAATGCGCACGCAGAGACAGGCGACAACTGTCGCTCGCTCGTTGTGGTTACTGCGGAATGGCTGTCCGGGGACCGACCGGGGTCGGCGCTCACGTCGGACAACTCGGAGCACACTACGGATGCGAGGAGGGCGTGTCAACCCCGGTCCTCGTCGGGGTGCGGTGGAAGGCGAGCCGGTAGTCGCGGGGGCTGGTGCCCAGGTGGGTGGCGAAGTGCTGGCGCATGGTGATCTCGCTGCCGAAGCCCGTGCGGCGGGCCACCTCGGGCAGCGGGAGGTCGGTGCGCTCCAGCAGCTTCTGAGCTGCGGCGATGCGCTGGGCGATCAGCCAGCGCAGCGGTGTGGTGCCGGTGCTCGCCTGAAAGTGGCGGGCGAAGGAGCGCGGCGACATGCCGGCCCGGTCGGCCAGCTCCGCCACCGTGTGCGGATCGGCCAAGCGGGTCAGGGCGAAGGCGCGGACATCGGCGAGCGTGTCGGCGTCGCGGTCGGTGTGCGGCGTGGGGTGCTCGATGAACTGGGCCTGTGTGCCGGTGCGGAACGGGGCCGTGACCATCGACCGTGCGATCGTCGCCGCCGCCTCGGCGCCATGGGTCGTCCGTACGAGGTGGAGGCAGAGGTCGATACCGGCCGCCGTGCCGGCGGACGTCCAGAGACGGTCGTCGTGGACGAACAAGGCGTCCGGTACGACGGTCACCGCGGGATGGCTGGTGCGCAGGAGGTCAGTGAGGTTCCAGTGGGTGACTGCCCGCCTGCCGTCCAGGAGGCCCGCCTGAGCCAGGGTGAAGGCACCTCCGCAGAGGGCCGCGATCGGAGTGGCGCGGGCGTGAGCGCGGCGCAGGGCCGCGAGGACGGGCTCCGGGGCCGGCGTCACATGGTCGTCGAGCCCCGGGACGACGATCAGGTCGGCGCGGGCCAGCCAGCTCAGCGTGCGGTCGGGGGTCAGGGAGAGGCCGCCGCGCAACGCGATGGGGGCGTCGTCGACCGCGGTGCGGCGCAGGTCGAACAACGGGACTCCGCGGTCCGTGCGGTCCACGCCCCAGACCTCCGTGATGACCGAGACATCGAACGCCCGGATACCGGGGAAGGAGACGAGGGCGATCCGGGTGGGGGCGGAGTGAGGTGTCCCGGTCGTCGGCATGCTGGCAGTAAAGCATCGATCGATGGCTTTTTGACCTCTGGGCCGCCGGAGTCCCCGGCGGCAGGATCGTAGCCATGGAGATCGCAGGGAACGCAGCGCTGGTCGTGGTGGACGTGCAGCAGGGATTCGAGGAGGAGAAGTACTGGGGGCCCCGCAACAATCCCGCGGCGGACGGGAACATCGCCGGGCTGATCGATGCCTGGCAGTCGAGCGGACGGCCCGTCGTCTTCGTACGGCATGACTCGCCCAAGCCCGATTCGCCGTTGCGGGTGGGATATCCCGGGAACGACTTCAAGCCGTACGTGGAGGAGCGGCGGGGAAAGGGCGGCGGGGCGGAACTGTTCGTGGCGAAGAGCGTGAACTCGGCGTTCTACGGGACACCGGATCTGGGTGCGTGGCTGAACGCCGCGGGAGTGCGGCAGATCGTGGTGGCCGGGATCCAGACCAATATGTGCGCGGAGACGACGGCGCGGATGGCGGGGAACCTGGGTTACGAGGTGTTCTTCGCGCTCGACGCGACGTACACCTTCGACGGTGTCGGGCCCTGGGGGTGGACGCTCGCTGCGGAGGAGCTGGCGCGGGCCACCGCCGTGTCGCTGCACGGCGGTGGGTTCGCGAAGGTGGTGCGCAGCGCGGAGCTGATCGCTGCCGCGGCGTAGCTCAGCCGTTGCCGGAGGCGAGCTCGCGGCTGCGGTCGCGGGCCGCTTCGAGGGCGGCGATGAGAGCGGCGCGTACGCCGTGGTTCTCCAGTTCGCGGATGGCGCTGATCGTGGTGCCGGCCGGGCTGGTGACGGCCTCGCGCAGCTTGACCGGGTGCTCGCCGCTGTCTCGGAGCATCACGGCCGCGCCGATGGCGGCCTGCACGATGAGGTCGTGGGCCTGGGCGCGGGGCAGGCCGAGCAGGATGCCGGCGTCCGTCATCGCCTCGACGAGGAAGTAGAAGTAGGCGGGTCCCGAGCCGGACAGGGCGGTCGCCGCGTCCTGCTGGGACTCGGGGACGCGCAGGGTCTTGCCGACACCTCCGAAGATCGACTCCGCGGTGGCGAGGTGTTCGGTGGTGGCGTGGCTGCCCGCGGAGATCACGGACATGCCCTCGTCGACCAGGACAGGGGTGTTCGGCATGACGCGGACCACCGGGGTGCCGGTGGTGAGGCGCTCCTCGATGAAGGCGGTCGTGATGCCGGCCGCGGCGCTGATGACCAGGCGGTCGGCGGTGAGGTGGGCGGAGAGTTCGTCCAGGAGGCGGCCCATGTCCTGGGGCTTGACCGCGAGGATGAGGATGTCGGCGCGCTTGGCGGCCTCCGCGTTGGTGACCGCGTCGACGCCGTAGCGGTCGTGCAGCTCCGCGGCACGCTCGGAGCGGCGGGTGGTGACCAGCAGGTTCCCCGGACGCCAGCCGGCCCGGATCATGCCGCTGAGCAGGGCCTCGCCGATCTTGCCGGTGCCGAGGACTGCAACTGTCTGGGTCATGCGCTTCACCCTCCGGGCGGTGCTCACGGTTCTCGTGGCGCCATCCTCGCACCGGCCCGTCAGGTCGTGCGGCGGCGGAGGGTGGCTGCGCCGAGGCCGAGGACGAGGAGGGCGCAGCCGGCCACGATCACGACGTCGCGGATGAAGTGTCCGGTGATCTCGGTGTGGTGGAGGACCTCGTTCATGCCGTCGACGGCGTACGACATCGGCAGGACGTTCGAGATCGCTTCGAGGACGGGGGCCATCCGGTCCCGGGCGATGAAGAGTCCGCAGAGCAGGAGCTGGGGGAAGATCACGGCCGGCATGAACTGGACGGCCTGGAACTCGGATGCCGCGAAGGCGGAGACGAACAGGCCGAGCGCCGTGCCGAGCAGGGCGTCGAGCAGGGCGACCAGGAGCAGCAGCCACGGTGAACCGGTGACGTCCAGGCCGAGGGCCCAGACGGAGAGGGCCGTGGCCAGGAGGGACTGGACGATGGCGACGGCGCCGAAGGCGAGCGCGTAGCCGGCGATCAGGTCGCCCTTGCCGAGCGGCATGGCGAGGAGGCGCTCCAGGGTGCCCGAGGTGCGTTCGCGCAGGGTGGCGATGGAGGTCACCAGGAACATCGTGATCAGCGGGAAGATGCCCAGGAGCGAGGCGCCGATGGAGTCGAACGTCTGCGGGCTCCCGTCGAACACGTACCGCAGCAGCGTGATCATCAGGACCGGGATCAGCAGCAGGAGCGCGACCGTGCGCGGGTCGTGCGTCAGCTGGCGCAGGACCCGGCCCGCGGTGGCGAGGGTGCGGGCCGCGCTCAGGGGCGGGGTGCCGGTGGTCGTCGTGCTCATCGGGCGTTCTCCTGACGGGTGGCGGCGGCGTCGACCAGGTGGAGGAAGGCTTCTTCGACGGTGTCGGTGCCGGCGCCCCGGCGCAGGGCCTCGGGGGTGTCGTCGGCGAGGATCGCGCCTTCGCGCATCAGGAGCAGCCGGTGGCAGCGCTCGGCCTCGTCCATGACGTGGGAGGAGACGAGCAGGGTGGTGCCGCGGTCGGCGGCGAGGCTGTGGAAGAGGTTCCAGAGGTCGCGCCGGAGCACCGGGTCGAGGCCGACGGTGGGTTCGTCGAGGACGAGGAGTTCGGGGGTGCCGAGCAGCGCGACGGCGAGGGAGACGCGGGTGCGCTGGCCGCCGGAGAGGGTGCCGGCGAGGTCGCCGGCGTGGCTGCTCAGGTCCACCTCGGTGATCGCGCGGGTGACGGCCGCGCGGCGGTCCTCGCGGTGCCGGCGGCCCGGCTGGAGGATCGCCGCGAAGTAGTCGAGGTTCTGCCGGACGGTGAGGTCCGTGTAGACGGACGGGGCCTGGGTGACGTACCCGATCCGTGGCCGGAGGGCGGGGTGGCCTGCCGGGCTGCCCAGGACTTCGAGGGTGCCTGTGACCTTGGCCTGGGTACCGGCTACGGCCCGCATCAGGGTGGATTTGCCGCAGCCGGAGGGGCCGAGGAGGCCGGTGATCCTGCCGGGTTCGACGGTGAAGTCGAGTCCTTTCAGGACGGTGCGGCTGCCTCGTACGACGGTGAGGCCACGGGCCTCGATGGCGACGCCCGAAGAATTCATCATGTGATGAATTCTGGTCCCGGCGGGCCTCAGCCGTCAAGGCACAGGGCGGGCCGGGCCGTCAGCGGACGGCGACGTTCAGGTCGACGACGTATGCCTCCTCGACCGTGCCGTCCGGGAAGAGCCGCGCGAGGTGCTCGCGCTCCTCGTCGAGGAAGCGCCGGGTGCGTTCCTCGCCGAGGACCAGGAAGGCGGAGTGGCTGGAGAGGTTGGCGAGATGGGAGGCCAGGGGGATGCGCCGGGTCCAGGGGACACGGCGGTGCGCGAAGGCGAGTTCGGGCAGCAGACCGCGGGTGCGGGCGGGCGCGCCGTGGGCGCTTTCGTCCTCGGCCCCGGTTTCGTCGCGGAAGAAGTCGCGCAGCCGGGTGTCCTGGTCGGCGACCCACGGGACGGCGTGGTCGGAGACGTTCCACCAGAGGGCGAGCGCGCCGCCGGGCCGCAGGACGCGCAGGGCCTCGGGGGTGGAACGGGTGCGGTCGGTCCAGTGGTACGACTGCGCGTACGTGATCAGGTCGGCCGAGGCCCCGGCGAAGGGGAGGCTGTTGCCGTCACCCCGCACCAGCGGAACGTGCGGGAGGGACCGGCGCAGTTCCGCCGCCATGCCGGGCCCCGGCTCCACGGCGACGACGCGGGCGCCGCGGTCATGGAGGCGTCGGGTGGAGATGCCGGTGCCCGCCCCCACGTCGAGCGTGCGGGCGTCGCGCAGGGGCAGGCCCGCGAGCTCCTCGACGGCGTCGAACAGGGCGGCGGGGTAACCGGGGCGGGCGGCGGCGTACTGGGCGGCCGCCCCGTCGAAGGACAGGGCGCGCGACGCGCCCGCGGCGTGTTCCGGGGAGTCCGTTTCGGTCATGGGGCCATCGTGGCCCCGCAGGCCCTACTTGCGCCGGGGCTTCTTCGCCTTGGCCGCCTTGCGGGCCGACGGGTTGCCGGTCCTGGACGAGCGGCGCTTCGCGAACCGGACCTGGGCCGCCTCGTACTCCGCGCGCCGGAGCTTCTCGCCGGGCGCCTCGGTGAACGTACGGAAGAAGTACGCGAGCAGCGAGCCGATGAAGCCGACGGTCTTGAGGCCGCGCAGCGTGTCCTCGCGGGCCGGGTCGGCCGGGCGGCGGCTGAAGCCCTCCCACGTCTTGCGGAACGCGACGGCGCTGCAGATGGCGAACATCAGGACGACCAGCAGGCCGACGAAGCTGCCGACATCGGCGATCTCCAGGCCCTGGTAGGCGAATCGCAGCACGAAGCACGAGGCGACCGCGGCAACGAGCGAGCCGACGGCGGCTCCGGCGCGGCGGAGCCCGTAGTTGCCGTCGTGGGCGACCCAGGTCGTACCGAAGAAGCGGATGGGCTCGGGCTGCGGGCCGGGGGCGGTCGCACCGGGCCCGGTGGTGCCGGGAGCCGTGCCGTCGGGGGTGTCGCTGTTCTCGGTCACGCGACCGATTATCCCAGGGTCGGGGCGGAGCCCGGGGCAGCCGTGCGCGGCGGCGCCGCGCACGGTGCGGATACGGCTCGGCTCAGCCGCAGTGTTCCCAGGAGCTGGTGTAGGTGTACGTGCCGACCCCTGCCTCGATCATGCCGCCCCACTTCACACAGCGGCTGCCCGCGGCGAGCCTGACCGGTCCCGCGTACGAGGAGTACGCCCCCTGGTCCTTGGCCTGGCCCTTGCCGTCCCCGTCCACGTCGAGCCAGGCGCCGGTGGTCAGCGCGTAGCCGCCCGTGGAGGCGGAGTGGAAGGTGACGACGCAGTTGGACCTGGTGCTCGCGTTGTAGAAGAGATGGACGCGGGCCAGTTCGGTCGACGCGTTCCGGAACGCGTGCGAGTCGATCTGGGTGTAACCGGATCCACAGACCCCCGCCGGGGTGGCGGCCGCCGCGGCCGCGCCGGCCGGGGTGGCGCCGAGTGCCGCGAGTGCGGCGACGGCCGGCGCGATGATCGCTGAGCGGCGTGCAGAAGTGCGCATGCTCCCCCAATCATGATCCTTGCATGACAAGGGTGTGAGCCTATGGCGAGCCGGTGGTCACGGGGAGTTGGTTTTACGCCACACCTACTGCGGGCGCGCCGCCGTTTCCGGCCCCTGCGGACAGGGGCCGGAACGGGTGGAATCAGCCCAGCTTGGAGACGTCGCGGACGGCGCCGCGGTCCGCGCTCGTCGCCATGGCCGCGTAGGCGCGCAGCGCCGCCGAGACCTTGCGCTCGCGGTTCTTCGGCGCGTACACGCCGTTCAGCGCCTCACGGCGGGTGGCGAGCTCGTCGTCGGCGACGAGGAGCTCGATCGAGCGGTTCGGGATGTCGATCCGGATCCGGTCGCCGTCCTCGACCAGCGCGATCGTGCCGCCGGACGCCGCCTCGGGCGAGGCGTGGCCGATGGACAGGCCCGACGTACCACCGGAGAAGCGGCCGTCGGTGATCAGCGCGCAGGTCTTGCCGAGACCGCGGCCCTTGAGGAAGGAGGTGGGGTAGAGCATCTCCTGCATGCCGGGTCCGCCGCGCGGGCCCTCGTAACGGATGACGACGACATCGCCGTGCGTGATCTCCTTGCGGAGGATCTTGTCGACGGCGTCCTCCTGGGACTCGCAGACGACCGCCGGCCCCTCGAAGGTCCAGATCGACTCGTCGACGCCGGCCGTCTTCACGACGCAGCCGTCCACGGCGATGTTCCCCTTGAGGACCGCGAGGCCGCCGTCCTTGGAGTACGCGTGCGCCACGTCGCGGATGCAGCCGCCGGCCGCGTCCAGGTCGAGGGTGTCCCAGCGCTCGGACTGCGAGAACGCGGTCGCGGAGCGGACACAGCCCGGGGCCGCGTGCCACAGCTCGACGGCCTCGGGGGAAGGCGAGCCGCCGCGGATGTCCCAGTTCTTGAGCCACTCGGCGAGCGTGTCGGAGTGCACCGAGTGCACGTCCTCGTTCAGGTGGCCACCGCGGTGGAGCTCACCGAGGAGGGCGGGGATGCCGCCGGCCCGGTGGACGTCCTCCATGTAGTACGTACCGCCGGGGGCCACGTTCGGGGCGACCTTGGAGAGGCACGGGACCCGGCGGGAGACCTCGTTGATGTCGTCGAGGTTGTACGCCAGCTCGGCCTCCTCGGCCGCGGCCAGCAGGTGCAGGATCGTGTTGGTCGAGCCGCCCATGGCGATGTCCAGCGCCATCGCGTTGTCGAACGCGGCGCGGGTGCCGATGGCGCGCGGCAGGACCGTCTCGTCGTCCTGCTCGTAGTAGCGCTTGGTGATCTCGACGACCGTGCGGCCGGCGTCCTCGTACAGCGCCTTTCGGGCGGTGTGCGTGGCGAGGACGGAACCGTTGCCGGGGAGGGAGAGGCCGAGGACCTCGGTCAGGCAGTTCATCGAGTTGGCGGTGAACATGCCGGAACAGCTGCCGCAGGTGGGGCAGGCGTTCTCCTCGATACGGAGGATGTCCTCGTCGGAGATGCTCTCGTCGACCGCGTCACTGATCGCGTTGACCAGGTCGAGCTTGCGGACCGTGCCGTCGACGAGGGTGGCCTTGCCGGCCTCCATCGGACCGCCGGAGACGAAGACCGTCGGGATGTTGAGGCGCATCGCGGCCATCAGCATGCCCGGGGTGATCTTGTCGCAGTTCGAGATGCAGATCAGCGCGTCGGCGCAGTGTGCCTCGACCATGTACTCGACGCTGTCGGCGATGAGGTCGCGGGAGGGCAGGCTGTAGAGCATGCCGCCGTGGCCCATGGCGATGCCGTCGTCCACCGCGATGGTGTTGAACTCGCGGGGCACCGCGCCCGCGGCCTTGATCGCCTCGGAGACGATCCGGCCGACGGGGGCGAGGTGGGTGTGGCCGGGGACGAACTCCGTGAAGGAGTTGGCGACCGCGATGATCGGCTTGCCGATGTCCTCGCTCGCTACGCCCGAGGCGCGCATAAGGGCGCGGGCGCCCGCCATGTTGCGGCCGTGGGTGACAGTGCGGGACCTCAGCTGGGGCATCGTCTCTCGCTCCTTCGACAGAAAAGACTGGTTCCGAGCGTACGCCTCCGGTGCCAGGATCTGGACAGGGTGTCCGGAATGCGGGATGCGTTGCTCAGGGGGTGGGC
>NZ_JAELVH010000272.1 GCF_019399235.1 Streptomyces poriferorum
GCTCCTGTACCCACCCCCCCAATGACCGGACCCTCTCAGGCCTCGGCGGGAGCTTCCTCCGCGGGGGCTTCCTCGACCTGGGCGGCGACGACCTGGAGCACGACGGCGTCCTCGTCACCGGCCAGCACGGAACCCGACGGCAGCGGGATGTCCTTGGCGAGGATCGAGTCACCGGCGTCCAGGCCCGCGATGGAGACCGTGACGGACTCGGGGATGTGGGTGGCCTCGGCCTCGACGAGCAGGGTGTTCTGCACGTACTCGAGCAGGTTGCCGCCCGGGGCCAGCTCGCCCTCGACGTGCACCGCGATCTCGACCTCGACCTTTTCGCCGCGCTTCACGGTCAGCAGGTCGACGTGCTCGATGTTGCCCTTGAGGGCGTTGCGCTGCACGGCCTTCGGGATGACCAGGGCGTCCTTGCCGTCGATCTCGAGACCGATGAGGACGTTGGCGGTGCGGAGCGCGAGGTGCAGCTCGTGGGCCGGGAGCGTGATGTGGACCGCGTCGGCGCCGTGGCCGTAGATGACCGCGGGGACCAGGTTGGCGCGGCGGGTACGGCGGGCAGCGCCCTTGCCGAACTCCGAACGGACCGTGGCGTTGAGCTTGATCTCGGCCATGACTGCACTCCTCGTAAGGTGACAAGACTACGGATGGTCACCCGGCCCACGACAGGCCTGCTACGAAGAGCGCGTCGATAACGGACCGCCGTACCTATGAGTACGGCCTCCCTCGCCGAGCAACTCGCTGAGTCTACCCGGCGGGGAGGCCGCACCCAAAGTGGATCTTCGGGACCCTTGGGCCTACTGCTCCTCGAAGAGGCTCGTGACCGAACCGTCCTCGAAGACCTCGCGCACCGCGCGCGCGATCGTCGGCGCGATCGAGAGAACCGTGATCTTGTCGATCTCCAGCTCGCCCGGGGTCGGCAGGCTGTCCGTGAAGACGAACTCGCTGACCTTCGAGTTCTTCAGCCGGTCGGCGGCCGGACCCGAGAGCACACCGTGCGTCGCCGTCACTATGACGTCCTCGGCACCGTGCGCGAACAGGGCGTCCGCGGCGGCGCAGATCGTGCCGCCGGTGTCGATCATGTCGTCGACCAGGACACAGACCCGGCCCTTCACGTTGCCCACGACCTCGTGGACGCTGACCTGGTTGGGCACGTCCTTGTCGCGGCGCTTGTGCACGATCGCCAGCGGGGCGTCCAGGCGGTCGCACCAGCGGTCGGCGACGCGGACACGGCCGGCGTCCGGCGAGACGATCGTCAGCTTCGAACGGTCGACCTTGGCGCCGACGTAGTCGGCCAGGATCGGCAGCGCGAAGAGGTGGTCGACCGGGCCGTCGAAGAAGCCCTGGATCTGGTCGGTGTGCAGGTCGACGGTGAGGATGCGGTCCGCACCCGCCGTCTTCATCAGGTCCGCGATCAGACGGGCCGAGATCGGCTCACGGCCGCGGTGCTTCTTGTCCTGACGGGCGTAGCCGTAGAACGGCACGATGACCGTGATGGAGCGGGCCGACGCGCGCTTCAGCGCGTCCAGCATGATGAGCTGCTCCATGATCCACTTGTTGATCGGAGCCGTGTGGCTCTGGATCAGGAAGCAGTCGGCGCCGCGGGCGGACTCCTGGAAGCGGACGTAGATCTCACCGTTGGCGAAATCGAAGGCCTTCGTCGGCACGAGGCCCACACCCAGCTGGTGTGCGACCTCCTCGGCCAGCTCGGGGTGGGCGCGGCCGGAGAAGAGCATCAGTTTCTTCTCGCCGGTCGTCTTGATCCCGGTCACAGCACAGTCTCCTCAGACGTGTATCTGGCGCTGCACGCAGATGTCCCGATGTGCAACGAGCCAGCCGAAATGGGGTGAGCATCTATCACGGTACGCCGTGCGCGACGCACCTGTTTCCGGTCAGCTTTCGCTGCCGGTGTCCTCCGTCGCGGCCTGAGCTGCCTGTGCGGCCGCGCTGCCCGGACGCTTACGGGCCACCCAACCCTCGATATTCCTTTGCTGGCCACGGGCCACGGCCAGCGAACCGGAGGGCACGTCCTTGGTGATGACCGAGCCGGCCGCGGTGTAGACGCCGTCCCCGACCGTGACAGGCGCCACAAACATATTGTCCGCACCGGTCCGGCAGTGTGAGCCGATCGTCGAGTGGTGCTTGTTCACGCCGTCGTAGTTCACGAAGACGCTCGCCGCACCGATGTTGGTCTGCTCGCCGATCGTCGCGTCCCCGACGTAGCTCAGGTGCGGGACCTTCGTGCCCTCGCCGAGCGTGGTGTTCTTCAGCTCCACGTACGTACCGACCTTGGACTTCGCGCCCATCCGCGTGCCCGGCCGCAGATACGCGTACGGGCCGACCGTCGCGCCGGCGCCGACCTCGGCCCCGTCTGCGACCGTGTTGTCCACCCGCGCACCCGCCCCGACGACGGTGTCCTTCAGCCGCGAGTTCGGGCCGACCTCGGCGTCCTCCGCGAGATGCGTGGCGCCGAGCAGCTGTGTGCCGGGGTGCACGATCGCGTCACGCTCGAACGTCACGGTCACGTCGATCAGGGTCGACGCCGGGTCCACCACCGTGACGCCCGCCGTCATCGCCCGCTCCAGCAGCCGCTGGTTCAGCAGCCGGCGGGCCTCCGCGAGCTGCACCCGGTTGTTGATGCCGAGGATCTCCCGGTGGTCGGCGGCGACCGAGGCGCCGACCCGGTGGCCGGCCTCACGCAGGATGGACAGCACGTCGGTGAGGTACTCCTCGCCCTGGCTGTTGTCCGTGCGGACCTTGCCGAGCGCGTCCGTGAGCAGCTGCCCGTCGAACGCGAACACCCCGGAGTTGATCTCCCGGATCGCCCGCTGGGCGTCGGTGGCGTCCTTGTGCTCGACGATCTCGGTGACCGCGCCGGTCGCCGCGTCGCGCACGATCCGGCCGTAGCCGGTGGAGTCGGGGACCTCGGCGCTGAGCACGGTGACGGCGTTGGCGTCGGCGGTGTGGGTGGCGGCGAGCGCGGCGAGCGTCTCGCCGGACAGCAGCGGGGTGTCGCCGCAGACGACGATCACGGTGCCGTCGACGGTCCCGCCCAGCTCGTCGAGCCCGACGCGCACCGCGTTCCCGGTGCCCTTCTGCTCGGCCTGGTACGCGGTGCGCACCTGGGCGTCCGCGGCGGTGAGGTGGGCGGTGACCTGCTCGCTCGCGTGGCCCACGACCACGACGAGGTGCTGCGGTTCCAGCTCGCGGGAGGCGGCGACGACATGACCGACGAGCGAACGCCCGGAGATCTCGTGCAGGACCTTGGGGGTCTTCGACTTCATGCGGGTGCCCTCACCCGCTGCGAGGACGACGACGGCTGCCGGGCGTACGGAGCTCACGGATAGGGCCCTTCGGCTTCGGGTGACGGACATCCGCAGGATACCGGGGGGCGTTGGGGCGGACATGGGCGCGGGCCCCGACCGGTTCGGTCGGGGCCCGCGGTGAGATGCTCCCCCACCAGGACTCGAACCCGGACAAATAGCACCAAAAGCTACTGTGCTGCCAATTACACCATGGGGGAATACAGCCGAACTAACCGGACATTGCGTCAGGCTGCCGGATTGGCACCCAACACTATGCCGTACCGGCGGCCCTCGACGCGACGGTATAGGTCCGCGCTCTCGTACGCGCGAACCTCCGTGCATTCGAATCCGTTCGACGCCCCGACGTGCTGCGCAGGTCACCCGAAAATGAGGTGCGCCCGCCCGTACGCTGGATGCCATGACCGCAACGGGGGCAGACCGGGAGGCGGCGGGATCGACCACCCGCGGCTACTGGTGGTGGGAACGGCGACGGAGTGTCGCACTGGACGGGGGACTGGCGCTGGTTTCGGCGCTGGAGTGTGCGTTGGAAGGGGTGGTGTTCGCGGGGGACACCGGACTGCCGGTGCCGCTGGGAGTCGTGTTCGGGCTGATCGCGGGGTCCGTGCTGCTGGTACGCCGCAAGTGGCCGATCGCCGTGGTGCTCGTGTCGATCGCGACGACGCCGGCCGAGATGGGCTTCCTGATGGGCCTGGTCGGGCTGTACACGCTGGCCGCGTCCGATGTGCCGCGCCGGATCACCGCGGTGCTGATGAGCATGCAGCTGGTGGGGACGTTCATCGTCACCTATGTGCGGCTGCGGCAGGGCGTCGACGCCGACGCGGACTTCGGCCCCGGCGACTGGTACGTGCCGATGCTCTCCCTCTTCATGGCGGTGGGGCTGGCCGCACCGCCGGTCCTGTTCGGCCTCTACATAGGGGCGCGGCGCCGGCTGATGGAGAGCCTGCGGGAGCGGGCCGACTCGCTGGAGCGGGAGCTGTCGCTGCTCGCGGACCGCGCGGAGGAACGGGCGGAGTGGGCACGCACGGAGGAGCGGAACCGGATCGCCCGGGAGATGCACGACGTGGTGGCGCACCGGGTGAGCCTGATGGTGGTCCACGCGGCGGCCCTGCAGGCGGTGGCGCCCAAGGACCCGGCGAAGGCGGTGCGGAACGCGGCGCTGGTGGGTGACATGGGGCGGCAGGCGCTGACGGAGCTCCGCGAGATGCTCGGGGTGCTGCGGACCGGGGAGCCGATGGCGGCGCGGGTGACGAAGGTCCCGCTGGCGTCCGTGGGGCGCGCGGTCCCGGCGGCGGCCGAGGACGGGCCGCGGCTGGGTGAGGTGGAGACCCTGGTGGGGGAGTCACGGGCGGCTGGGATGACGGTGGAGCTCTCGGTGGAGGGCGACGCGCGTCCGTACGCGCCCGAGGTCGAGCAGACGGCGTACCGGGTGGTCCAGGAAGCCCTGACGAACGTGCACAAGCACGCGGCGGGCGCGAAGACGTGGGTGCGCCTGGCCCACCGGGACGCCGAGGTCGCCATGCAGGTGGAGAACGGCCCCTCGGACGCGGCGACGGCGGACGCGGGGCTGCCCAGCGGAGGCAACGGGCTCGTCGGCATGCGGGAGCGGGTGCTCGGGCTGGGGGGCGTCTTCGTGTCCGGCCCGACGGACGCGGGCGGCTTCCGGGTGTCGGCCGTCCTGCCGGACGGCAACGCGGCGTAGGGCCTTCGGCTGGATGAGCCCGACGGGGCATAGGGCCTATCGGCCGGATGAGGCCCGACGCGGCATAGGGCCTGTCGTCCGGATCGGGTCCGACGCGGGGTAGGGCCTGTCGTCCGGGCCGGGCCCCGGCGCCGCGCGCTCAGCCGGAGATCAGGCGCTCCGGCTGGATGCCGGCGACGAGAGTGGCCAGGGCGCCGTCGATGTCGGGCCCGAGGTACCAGTCGCCGGTGTGGTCGATGCTGTAGATCCGCCCCTCCGCGTCGATCGCGAGGACGGCCTGCGCGTCCCCCTCCTCGCCCAGGGGGGCGACCTCGGTCTCCAGTGCGCGGCCGAGGTCTCCCAGCGTCCGGGCCAGGTGGAGTCCGCTCAGCGGGTCGATCCGTACGGACGGCGTCGCGATCTGCCGCCCGGGTGCGGTGGCGGTGATGACGAGCCCGCCGAATTCGGCCCAGGCCTCCACCGCGGCGGGGAAGACGGCGTGCTGGTGCCCCGCGGGCGAGGCGTGGGAGCGCAGGGCGTCGGCCCACTCCTCGGCCTGCCGGATGTCCCAGCGGCCGGGTTCCCAGCCGGCGGCGCGCAGGGCGGCGTCGACGGCGACGGGGAAGCGGGTGGAGCTGTGGCGGTCGTGGTTCGGCGGTCCTGATTGCGCGGGCAGGTCGGGAAGGTCGGTTCGGTCCTGCATGGGGGCGCTGTCAGCCCTTCTCGGCGGTCGTCGCCGCTCCGGTCGTGGTGAGGTCGACGGGACGTACGCCGAAGTGGGCGAGCATCACGGAGCAGGAGCGGCAGGGTGCCGCGTAGCTGCCGTGGAGCGGGTCGCCGTCCTCGCGGATGCGGCGTGCGGTGAGCCGGGCGTGCTTGAGGGCGCGCCGGGCCTCGCCGTTGGTGAGGGGCTTGCGCTGGGCCCGCTTGGAGCGGCCGGACTCGGCGGCGGTGAGGTGCCGGGAGAGCAGTATGGCCTCGGGGCAGCGGCCGGTGAAGCGTTCGCGCTGCCCGCTGGGGAGGGTGTCCAGGAAGTCCTGGACGAGGTGGTGCAGCACGGGCGGCTGGTCGCCCTTGCCGGCGGTGCACGTGAGCGTTTCCCCGCGTACGGACAGCGCTGCGGCCACCGCGGGCAGGATGCCGTCGCGGCGGTGGATCAGGCGCGGGGTGTGGCCGGTCTCGTTGCTGCTCCAGCTGAGTCGGGGGTCCCCGGTGGTGACGGTCTGTGCAGAGTGTGCGGTGTGCATGGTGCTGTGTCCCTCCCGTGCCCGCAGCGGCTGCTGCCGAATGTGCACGCCCCCGTGTATGCGGGTGACAGCCTGCCAAATGTGTCGGGTCCTGTGAAAGCGGGGTCGACGAAACGTGTCTGCGTGTCGCGCTTCAGTGGCCCGATCGTCGCTCGTCCGTCACTCCGTTGTGACGGTTGGTGACGGAAGTGGTCGTGGGACGGAGGGGCGGGGTCTGTCCCGGGCTCACCGCATAGGCTGTGCCTGGACCGCCCCCATGGGCAGGTCGGTCCTCATCAGCCAGACGCAGCAGGGGGCAACCGCCATGACGACAGGTCGGCTCGGGCAGCAAGCCGCGCCACCGAACGCGGCCTACGCCGGTCAGCTCGTGCACTTCCCGGATCCGGTCCGGGCGTCCCGCCACCCCAGAGGTGTGCGCATGGACGGGAACGGCTGTCCGGACTTCGCGCCCTACGCGCGCGCCGCCGCCGAGATCGCCGAGCCCCCGCAGGGGTTCGGCGTGGACGAGCTGCGGCTCACGGACTACGTGTCGGCGAACGCGGCGCTGGCGGCGAGCGGCCACGATCTGTGGGACACGATTCCCGCGGTGGCCACCCCGCACGGCTGGACCTGGCACCACGTGCCGGGCAGCCGGCGGATGGAGTTGGTCCCGGTCGAGGTGAAGGCGTTGCTCCGGCACCACGGTGGACTGGCGACGACCGCCGTGGACCAGAACAAGCGGGGGACGCGTCCGCTGCAGGAGACCCGGCCGGCGCACTTCCGGTTGCCGAAGAGTGCCGTGGCGGTCAGCGAGCAGCAGATCCAGGGCGTCGAGGAGGACCTCGGCTACCGGCTGCCGGGTGCGTACCGCTCGTTCCTGAAGGCGGCGGGCGGTTCGGCTCCGGCCGGTGCGGCGCTCGACGCGGAGCTCGGCCTGCTCGTCGACCAGCCGTTCTTCACGGTGCGCGAGGAAGCCGGCGTGAACGACCTGGTCTACGTGAACAAGTGCCTGCGGGACCATCTGACCAAGGACTATCTGGGCGTCGCCTTCGTCCAGGGCGGCATCCTCGCGGTGAAGGTCCGCGGGGACGGTGTCGGTTCGGTCTGGTTCTGCGCGTACGACGACGCGCGTGACCGGGACGGCTGGAGCGTGCAGGAGCGGGTGGACCGGCTGCTGCTGCCGTGCGGCGCCGACTTCGACGCGTTCCTCCAGCGGCTCGCGGGCAATCCGCCGGAGCTGGAGACGGTGGCGAACCTGATGGTGGACGGCGGCTTCGCGCGTGCCGTCCCGGTGGAGGGGTGAGCGCGATGGTGACCTTTGCGCAGGCGCAGGAGCGCGCGGACGAGTGGGTCAACGGTGACGTTCCGGCATACCAGCACCGGGAGGTGCGGGTACGCGAGTTCGAGCTGGGCTTCGTCGTGTGGGCCGAGGACCGTGCCGAGGGCCCGGTGTCCGACGGCGGGCGGCAGCGGCTGGTGATCGCCCGGGACAGCGGCGAGGCCACGCTGTGGCCGGGGCTGCCGGTGGGTGAGGTGATCCGGCGGTACGAGGAGGAGTACGGGTCGACGGCCGGTGCGCCCGCGGCCCCCGAGCCGCCGCAGCGTATCGATCTGAACCAGACGTCCTTCCTGTTGAGCCCGCCGGAGTGGCTCCAGGAGGCGGCCGACAAGCTGGGTATCCCGGACCGGCGGGCCGACGCGGCGGGGCAGACGCCTCCGCCCGCGACGCCTTCCCCCTCTTCGCAGGGCGGGCCGGTCCCGTACGAGCCGACGGCTTCCCCGGGCGTTCAGGCGTCCGCGCCGCAGCCGCCCGTCGGGGCCACCCCGTGGGCCGGGACCGACACCAACGCGGGGTCCGACGAGGGCGAGGTGGGCCTGCCGGCCACCGTGTTCGCGCCGCCGCTCTCGGGTGCCGACGACGAGGGCGCACCGCCGAGGGTGGTGTCCGCCGACGCTCCGACGGCGCTGATGTCGGGCGGCAGCCAGCTGCCGCGGACGGCGATCGTGCCGGGCCTGCCGCCGCAGGGTGGCCCCGGTGCTCCGCCGGCTCCCGTGCCGGGCGGCCCCGCGCCGAGCCGTCCGGCTGCTCCGGGGCCCCGCCCCGGGCCGGGTTCCGGTGACATTTCCGACGAGGCGACCAGCAAGGCGGTCGTGCAGCCGCGCGGTGCGCGTGGTGGTGGCTCGACGACCCCGCCGCCGCCCGGCGCCCCCG
>NZ_JAELVH010000273.1 GCF_019399235.1 Streptomyces poriferorum
CCCCCCGCCCCGCTCCCCCTCTTCCACACCTGGTTCGCCGAGGCGGTCGCCGCCGGACAGGCCGAGCCGCACACCATGACGCTGGCCACGGCCGACGCGGAGGGCCTGCCCGACGTACGCACGCTGATGCTGCACGACGCCGACGCGCGCGGCTGGCACTTCGCCACGCACGCCACCAGCGCGAAGGGCCGCGAGCTCGCCGCCCGTCCGTACGCCGCGCTCGGCTTCTACTGGCCCGCGCAGGGCAGGCAGGTACGCGTCCGGGGGCCGGTCACCGTCTGCTCCCCCGCCGAGAGCAGCGCCGACCTGCACGCCCGCTCGAGCGGGGCGCTCGCGTCGGCGCTGGTGGGGCGGCAGAGCGAGGTGCTGGGCTCGACGGGTGAACTCGACCGGGCCTCGGACGCCGCGTGGCAGCGGGCACAGGAGGAGCCGGACGCGGAGGTGGCGAGCTGGACGCGGTACGTGGTCGAGCCGCGCGAGGTCGAGTTCTTCCAGGGCGACGCACGGCGGCGGCACGTACGGCTGCGCTACCGCCAGGACGGTACGGGCTGGGAGCGGGAGCTGCTCTGGCCCTGACCGGCCGCGCCGCCCCGGCGGACCGCGTCAGCTGATCGAGATGGCCTGTACGGGGCAGGCGCGGGCCGCCTCACCGACCATGGGCCCGGGCTCGGCCTCCGCCAGGAGCTCGCTGAGCCCGTCGTCGTCCTGCGTGAACACCTTCGGCGCGGCGAGCGCGCACTGCCCGGCGCCGATGCACACGTCCCTGTCGATATCGATCCGCATGTCCGTCCGTCCTTCCGCCCGGGTCCCGGTCACCAGGTCACGGGCAGTTCGATGAGCCCTTGAACCGTGTCCCCCGGTTTGAACGGGACCTCCTCGGCCGGCACCGCCAGCCGCAGACCGGGCAGCCGGGCGAAGAGCGCGGGCAGGGCGATCTCCAGCTCGGCCCGCGCGAGGTTCTGGCCCAGGCACTGGTGGATGCCGAACCCGAAGGCGACGTGGTTCCGCGCCCCGCGGCCGAGGTCCAGCTCGTCCGGCGACGGATAGGCGGCCTCGTCGCGGTTGATCACCGCCGTGGACAGCAGGACACCGTCCCCGGCCCGCAGGGTCACCCCGCCCACCTCGATGTCCTCGACGGCCACCCGTGAGAGCCCGTCGGCGATGGACAGGAAGCGGAGCAGTTCCTCGACGGCTGCCGGAACCCCGTCACCTCCGTCACGCATCCGGGCCAGCTGGTCCGGGTGCTGGAGCAGGGTGAGGGTGCCGAGCGAGATCATGTTCGCGGTCGTCTCGTGACCGGCCACGAGCAGGATCTGGGCCAGCCGCACCAGCTCCTCCAGGTCCACGGCCCCGGTCTCCAGCTGCTTGGCGATGAGCTCGTCGAGCAGCCCCTCGCCCGGATCCCGCCGCTTCCGCTCGATCAACACGCGGAAGTACGCGCTCAGAGCGTCCCGCGCCGCCTCGACATCGGAGCCCGCGGGGCCACGCAGCAGCTTGCGGGACTGCGCCTCGAAGAACTCGTGGTCCGTGTACGGCACGCCGAGCAGCGCGCAGATGACCATGGAGGGCACGGGCAGCGCGAAGGCTTCGACCAGCTCGGCCGGTGGTCCCTGCGCGACCATCGCGTCGAGCAGCCGGTCGACTACCTCCTGGATGCCCGGCCGCAGCGCCGCCGCCCGCCTGACCGTGAAGCTCGGGATCAGCATCCGGCGCTGCACGTTGTGCTCCGGATCGTCGAGCCCGAGCAGTTCGACGCGCCGCTGGGTGGTGGCCGCCAGCCGCCGGGCGAAGAACGGGAACGCGGGATTCTCCCGGTCGGAGGACAGCCTCGGGTCCACCAGCAGGGCGCGCGCCTCGGCGTGCCCGGTCACCAGCCACACCGTACGGCCGTCGAAGAGCCGCACCCGGGACACGGACCGCTGTCCGCGGCTCGTGCTCGGATAGCCGGTCGGCGGGTGGTACGGACAGGTGCGGTCCTGCGGGAAGGAGACGGTCGCGGTCTCGGTCGCGGTCTCGGTCTTCTCGGTCGCGGTCGTCTCGGTCTCGGTTTCTGTCACGGTCTCTGTCACGGCGGACCTCGCAAGGAGAGGGGGGTGTCGTACCGATCACCCACCACTAGATGCCTCAGGCACCTAAACAGCTAGGTCCTGTTCGGCCAAATGCCGCGACCGGAGCGGACGCATCCACTTTCGGCCACCGAGGAGCACCATGGAGGCAGGTGAGGACTGGAGGTCACCCATGACCAAGACCCGTAGCCGGTACGCCCCCGACCGCGGTCTGACCACACGCATGGTCACCACCATGTTCCTGATCGGCCTGCTGTACGTGGTCCTGGTCGGCGTCCTGCTGGCCGTGATGCGCGGCGCCTGGCCGATCATCCTGATCATCACCGGGGGCATGTTCGTCGCCCAGTTCTGGTTCAGCGACCGCATCGCGGCCTTCAGCATGGGCGCCCGCGAGGTCACCCCCGAGCAGGCTCCGGAGCTGCACGGCGCGATCGACCGGATCTGCGCGCTCGCCGACATGTCCAAGCCCCGGGTCGCCATCGCCGAGAGCGACGTACCGAACGCCTTCGCCACCGGCCGCAGCGAGAAGAGCGCCCTCGTCTGCGCCACGACGGGACTGCTGCGAAGACTGGAACCGGAGGAGCTGGAGGGCGTACTCGCGCACGAGATGTCGCACGTCGCGCACCGAGACGTCGCCGTCATGACGATCGCCTCGTTCCTCGGCGTCCTCGCAGGCATGATCACCCGCGTCGCGCTCTGGGGCGGCTTCTCCCGCAGCAGCCGCAGCAACGACCCCATGGGCATCGCGATCATGCTGATCCCTCTGGTCAGCGCGGTGGTCTACGCCCTGAGCTTCCTGCTGACCCGGCTGCTGTCGCGCTACCGCGAACTCTCCGCGGACCGCACGGCCGCGCTGCTCACCGGCAGACCCTCCGCCCTCGCCTCCGCCCTCACCAAGGTCAGCGGCCAGATGGCCCGCATCCCGACGGAGGACCTGCGGAAGGCGGAGCCGTACAACGCCTTCTACTTCGTCCCCGCCTTCTCCTCCAAGGAGAGCCTGAGCCGGCTGCTCTCCTCGCACCCGACGCTGGAGCAGCGCCTGGACCAGCTGGCCCGCATCTCCGCCGACCTGTCCCGCCCGTAAGGAGCCCCCGTGGGTCTGCTCGACACCATCCTGGGCCGCAGCAAGCCGGTCCGCCCCGACCTCGACCAGCTCTTCGCCGTCCCGTCCGCCGCGCTGACCCTCCAGGCGGCCACGGGCTTCGTCCCGACCGGCTTCGGCTCGGTGTGCTTCGCCGGCGTGGAGGGCGCCGGCTTCGCCCGTATCCAGCAGGACGTACGCGAGCTCCTCGACGCGGACACCGGGCGCGGCGGCATCCCGGTGGAGTTCAGCCGTGACTCGTACGGCTACACCTGGCTGCTGGCCCGGCAGCCGCCCGATGACCTCGCCGCGCTGGTCAACGACCTGCACGCGGTCAACACCCTGCTCCAGGACGGCGGCTTCGGCCCGCAGCTGCTCTGCTCACTGATCGCGTTCCGGGACCCGGAGGGCGGCCGGTCGCTGGCGCTGGTCTACCTCTACAAGCGGGGAACGTTCTACCCGTTCGCCCCGGTGCCGGGCGGCGGCGAGAAACGGGACAACCAGCTGGAGTTGCAGGTCCGGGCCGCCCTGGGGGACGACCTGCGGGTGGAGAAGGACCTGGGGCGGTGGTTTCCGGTGTGGGGGGCGCCGGGGTTGTGAGGGTCGGCGTTGTGAGGGCCGGGGCCGTGAGGGCCGGTGCCCCGACCTTCGCCTACGGGGTCAGCACGATCCTCCCGAAGACCTCGCCCGCGTACATCTTCTGGTGTGCCAGGACGGCCGTGTCCAGTGGCAGCACCTCGTGCACCACGGTGGCGATCTCGCCGCGGCTCGCTGCGGCGAACTGTTCGCTCCGCACGGCACACCGGTCGGCTCCGGTGACGGTGGCCGCACTGAAAGCGGCGAAGGACATCGACTTCTGGAACGCCGCCATGATCTTCGTGCCGAAGTCCGCCGGCGGCTGGCCCGCGACAGCGCCCACGGCCACCATGCGCCCGTTCGGGTTGAGCCGGTCGAAGAACGACGGCATGTCCTGGCCGGCCACCACGTCGATGATGACGTCATAGCCTGCGGGAGCTTGTTCCCCTCCTTCGCCGGAGCGGTCCAGCACGTGGGTCGCGCCGAGACGTCGCAGCCGCTCACCACGCTCGGCCGAGGAGGTGGTGACCGCCACCGCGGCGGCGCCACCGCGAGCGGCGAGCTGCACCGCCATGATCCCGATGCTGCCGGCCGCGCCACGGACCAGGACCGTCTCCCCGGGAGCGAAGTGGGCGTGGCGGAGCCCGAAGTGGGCCACCACGCCGGAACTGCCGAGTGTCACCGCGTCGACCGCGGACAGGTTCGCGGGCAGGGGAACGATCTCCTCGACCGGCGCGAGGGCCTGTTCGACGTAGCCTCCGCCGGTTCCCGTGAAGCCCCACACCCGCCGGCCGATCCACGAGGCGTCGACGCCGTCACCGACCGCGGTCACGGTACCCGCCACCTCGCCGCCCGGGATGTGGCCCTCCTTGAAGCCGTAGGCGGCCAGGGCCCCGCTTCGGATCACGGCGTCGACCCCGCCGACGCCCATGGCCTCGGTGGCGATCACCACCTGTCCGGCAGCGGGTACGGGAGCCGGAAGGTCGACCACAGCCAGGCCTTCAGGACCTCCGAACGTCTTGATCACGATGGCCTTCACTGTCGTCTCCCCTGGTCCCGGTGCTGTGCGCCCCGATGGTCTCGGTGCGCTGCCAGGTCCTGGACGCTAACGGACGCCCCCGTCCGTTTAGGTAAAGTGAGAGCATGACCGACGGTTTGCCTCACACCCTGCGTTCCGACGCGCTGGACAACCGCGAGCGCATCCTCGACGCGGCCCGGGCACTGTTCTCCGCCGACGGCCTGGACGTGCCGATGCGGGAGATCGCGCGGCGCGCGGGCGTCGGTCCGGCCACCCTGTACCGTCACTTCCCGACCAAGCAGGTGCTGGCCACCGAAGCCTTCGCGGACCAGTTGCGCGCATGTCGCACCATCGTCGACGACGGGTGCGCCGATCCCGATCCGTGGCGTGGCCTCTGCCTGGTGATCGAGAAGATCTGTGAACTGCACGCCCGGGACCGGGGTTTCAGCGAAGCCTTCATGGCGGCCTTCCCGGGGGCGCCGGAGGTCGGGGGCCGTGAGTACACGGTGAAAGCGGTCGCCGGACTGGCCCAGCGGGCCAAGGACGCAGGGCGCCTGCGGTCGGACTTCGTCCTGGACGACCTGATTCTCGTCCTCATGGCCAACAAGGGGATCCACACCAGATCGGCCGACACCCAGGTCATGGCCTCCCGACGCTTCGCAGCGCTGGCGATCCAGGCGTTCGAAGCCTCACCTCAGCACACACCGCTACCACCGGCGGCACGACTGACAGCCGCTGCGCCGGACAACAGCGTCTGACGGCGAGTGGGCCGTGCCCTACAACGAGGGCCCCGGGCCACCCTCAGCCCTTCGGAGTCGGTTTCCAGTCCTGGGCCAGCAGCCCGAGCAGCACCTCGTCGAGGAACTCGCCCATCACCCAGGCCGCCGAGCGCAGCACACCCTCGCGGACGAAGCCGTTGCGCTCGGCGGAGGCCAGCATCGCGGCGTTGTCCGGCAGCGTCTCTATCTGCAGCCGGTGCAGGCCGCGTACGACGAATCCGTACTGGCACAGGACCGCCACCGCGTCGGTGCCGTAGCCCTTGCCACGAGCGGACGGCCGCAGCCCGAGACCGATGTGCGCGGACCGGTTGTGGTTGTCGATGCCCCACAGCGTCGCGGTGCCGACCAGGGTGCCCTCGCCCAACTCCACTACGGAGAACGGGACGCACGCCTGATCCTCGTCGTCACCCACGAGCCGCGGATCCTTCGAGTCGGGCGCCATCGGCCGCCACGGCCCGCCCTCGGCCCGCGAGGCGTTGACCACGTCGTTGTAGAGCTCGGCCCGCAGGATCGGGATGTCGTCCTCGTGCCGGGCCCTGAGCCCGACCTTGTCGCCGCTTAGCATGCAAGCTTCCTAACCGACCGGGTCGGCGGGCGGCAAGCGGATAATCCCTAGGCGTTTACGGCGTGGCCCAGGAACGCGGTCCAGGCGGCGGGGGCGACGGCGAAGGTGGGGCCGTCGGTGACCTTGGAGTCGCGGACGTGGACGGCGTGGGGGCAGGTGGAGACCTCTACGCAGAAGCTGTCCTCGTTGAGGCTGTAGCTGGACTTGTGCCAGTCGTAGGCGACTTCGAGGCAGGCTTCACCCTCGTTGCCGCTGTAGCTGGACTTGAACCAGGTCAGTCCGGATCCGTGGCTCACAGTTGTCCCACCTTCGTCTCGATGATCTCCGCGGACTTCCAGGGATTGAGCGCCTGGGCCCGCAGGATGCCGAAAAGGTCGAGCTGATCGCTCACTTGCTCCGGCTTCGAGATCAACCTACCGCCGCCCTGAGCCTCCACATACATCAGATTGCGGCCTTCAGCCGTGGACATCAACTGCATGGGTCCCATCATCCCCGCGTGCGTGTGCTGAGCCGACGGCATCACCTGCACCGTCAGGTGGTTGTACCGCTCCATGCAGTCGAGTACGTGGCGCAGTTGCTCCTTCAGTACCTCGGGTCCGCCCAGCGTCCGGTCCAGGACCGATTCCTCAATCACGTATCCGATGCGCGGCGGCGGCGTGCGCGAAAGCACCGTTTGCCGTTCCAGCCTCGCTCCGACGTGCCGGGCGATCTCGTCCTCCGTATACGCCGGTACACGCGACCTGTACAGCGCGTGCACGTATGCCTCCGCCTGGAGCAAGCCCGGGATCAGCATCGTCTCGTACGCACTGATGACCCGCGCGTTCCGCTCCAGCTTCGCCCAGTCCAGGAACTTCGGCGGGTACTTCTCCTCGTCCACCAACTCGCAGCACGCCTTCAGCGCCCCGGCCGCCCGGAACACCCGGTCCGTGTCGATCAGCAGGTCGCGCGACGGAATGCGCTCCGCCCGCTCGACCGCGCCCATCAGCGACTCCGAGATCAGCAGCTGCTCCGCCGCCTCCTTCTGCGTGAGCCCGGCCCGCACCCGGTGGATGCGGATGAGCTCCCCCACCAGCCGCCGCCCGCGCGTGGTCTCGCTACTCGTCCCCACAGCCGCCACCACCCTCCCCACATCGACCCGATGTGGATCGTGTCCTCCTGGTCACGCTACGCAGTCACCGGAATGCTCGTGGCCATGACGCAGAAGAAGCACCCCGAATGGGTACCCGCCTCGGGGCTCCAACTCCACCTGACCGGAATCCACTTCGACGCGATCCGGTTGCGCGGCGTACGAGGTGAGGCGGTGCTGCACCACCTGGCCACCCTCACGGACGGCGATCCGGGGCCCGTCGTGCGGGAGGTCGCGGGCGGGCGGTGGACGTACTTCCTGCTCGAACCCGGCGCGAGCCAGGACTTCGACTGGCCGCCCGGCGCGAAGTGCTTCGGGCCCGCTGCCCGTGACCAGTACGTGGGGGTCCCGGCCGCGCACGGCAACACGTACCCGCTCAGCTGGCGGTGCGGGCCGCCCGAGATCGGGGACTTCGTGGACGCGGAGCTGCTGCACGGCGTGGTGACGGCTCAACTCGTGCCCGAGGACATCCGGTTCCTCTCCTGATCGTCTCTGCCGACTACGCTGCCCACCGGGGACGACCGAGGGGGCGGGAGGAAGGCAATGACGGAGGCCGATCCGGAGACGACGGACGCCCTGTGCCTCGCCGTCGCCGCGTTCGACGGACGCAGGGCGGATGCCCTGCTGGACGCCGGTGCCGATCCGCTCCGGCCGCTGCCCGACGGGAGCACACCGCTGCTGCGGGCCGTGGCCTCCGGCAACGCCGGCGTGACCGTCGCCCTGCTCAGGCACGCTGAGGGCCGGCTCACGAAGGAGGAGCGGACAGCTCTCCTCTTCTGCGCTCGGCACTGGTACGAGACCAGCGCCGAAGCCGGGCTTCGCCTCGCAACCGGTGCGTCGGGCCCGGTCGAAAGCCGCCGGTTCGTCGACGATTTCGACGGCAACGTGTACCACGTGATCACGCTCGGCGGGATGCGTGTGTGCGACGGCCATTCCGCCGTCCTCACCCGTCTGGAAGCGGAGTTCGGGTTCCATCGGTCGTTCGACGACCTGTTCGCCCGGGCACTCGCCCGCGCCGACGGGGAACACGCCGACCGGTGGGAAGCAACCCTCGCGCTCGCCAAGCGGTCCGACGTGGAGGCCTGGGAAGCGACCCTGGCGCTGCGCTCCGACGCTGATCCATTGCGTCGGCGGTTCGCTGCGGACCTCGTGTGGTGTTTCCTCATCGTCGAGCATTCCGCTCCCTCGGGGGAATGGCCTTGGGAGCGGCTGGCCGTGGACGTTCTCCTGCCTTGGGCCGCCGAGGAGACGGACCCGGCGGTGCTCGTTTCCGTACTGAGGGGGCTCGACTCCGTGGACGTCGACGACCCGAAGATCGAAGAGGTGGGGCTGACCCTCCGCACGCACCCGGACCCGAGGGTGCGCGTCCAGGTGCCGCGGATGCTGCGCAGAACGCGGCACACCTACACCCACCCCGAGGCGTTGGACGTGCTCGCCACGCTGGCTCGCGACCCGGACGCGCGCGTCCGTGGCAACGTGTGCGAGGTCCTCTACGAGTTCGAGGGCCGCAGCCCCGCAGTCGCCGACATCCTGGCCGGATTCCTGGACGAGGACGACCAGTTGGTCCGCATCAAGGCCGTCAGCGGCCTCGCCGACGCCGATGACCCGCGCTGCGTGGAGGGCGCCCGCCTGATCGGCCCGGTCGACCGGGCTGATCAGGACACATGGCTGCTGGATGCGGCAGAGCGCTACGCGCAGCGTCGAACTGCTGCCGCAGGATCCTGAGGCGCGGGCCGTCCGTCAGCTGCCGGGGCGGCCGCGACGCTGCGGGTCTCGCGCATGATCAGCAGGCCGTTGACCACCATCAGCGTCGCGGTGAGGCAGTGGACGCCGAGCGCGGTGGCCACGGAGCCGTGGTGGGCCAGCACGTTGGCCATGTCGCCGTACGCGGCGAGGGCCTCGACCAGCAGCACCCAGCCCAGCGCCCGGCGGTGACCCGTCACCAGCAGGATGGCCAGGACCAGGGCCATGACGACGTCGCGAACTCCCTTGACGACCAGGAAGCCGCCCCCGTCACCGGACGGCCAGCTCGGCAGGCCGAAGCCGGGCGCCGTGGTCTCCGGGCTCAGGATGAACTCCGTCCCGAACCAGAGGATGAAGAGGATGAAGGCGGCGGCCAGAACGGTGTTGATCTTCCTCAGTGACATTGCTCTTCTCCCTGCGATTCTTCGTCGGCTCGGTGGGCTTCGTGGGCATCGGCGGTATCAGGCGAGGGCGACGACCAGCAGGGTGAACGCGGCGACGATGACGGCGACTCGGAGGTAGTGGTACCGGTTCCAGCGGTGCAGCTGCTCCTTCCAGTCGGCGGGCCGGTTCTCCGGGGTCCAGGTCTTGTTCAGGTTATTGATCGGGACGAGCAGCAGGATTGACATGACCACGCTGACGATCAGCAGTCCGGCGGCGGTGACGACCAGCCCGGCGCCGTCGTGGTGCCATCCGGCGACGGCCCAGATCACGCTGAGGACGACCGAGCCTATGTACCAGAACGGCATCAGGGCGCCGAGCATCCGGCCGCCGTGGGCGTGGCCGAGCTGGCGGCTGTCCTCCGGGAGCGCGTCCAGGATCCGGCTCATGATGAAGGCGACGGAGAACTCCACCCCCACCATCAGGCCGACGACGACGGTGGTGACGACCTCGAGTGTGCTGAGCATGACGATCCCTCCGAGAACTAGCATTGCTAGGTGATGAGGCAACGCTAGCGCTAAGAACGCTCGATTGTCTAGCGGTGCTAGAATCGAGTCATGTCGGTAAAGGAACGCAAGGAGCGCGAACGGGCGGAGCGCGAGCGCCTCATCGTGGTGACAGCCCGCGAACTCGCCGAGCAGCAGGGCTGGGACGCAGTCACCACCCGCCGGCTCGCCGAGCGCATCGAATACAGCCAGCCCGTCCTCTACAGCCACTTCCGCGGCAAGCGCGAGATCATCGGCGCCGTCGCCCTGGAAGGTGCCACCGAGATGGCCGCGGCGGTACGTGCCGCGACTTCCGGAGTGGACGGCCCGCGCGAGCGGGTCGCCGCCCTCGCCCGCGCCTACCTCGACTTCGCCGAGCACAACCCGGCGGTCTACGACGCCTTGTTCCAGCTCGACGGCGGCCTGGCATACGCGCGGGAGGACACCCCCGAGCCGTTGAAGGACGCCTTCGCCGCCCTGCTCGAGTGCCTCGGCGAGGCCGCCGGCGACGGCGTCCACCCGGGACTGTTCACCGAGGTGTTCTGGGCGGCGCTGCACGGCCTGGCGACCCTGACCCGAGCGGGCCGCCTGCTGCCCGAGGACGCCGGGCCGAGGGTGGAGCTGTTGGTGGACCGGCTCGCCATCGTCTGACACAGCGCGCCGCAGGCACGTAGCGGGGCCCGAGGGCCCCGCTACGTGCCTGCGGCGCGGGTCAGGTCAGTACACCTAGGTGCGCTTGAAGTACTCGATCTCCCCGAGGGCGATCGGCCGCCCGCTCTCCTGACCTGCCGCTTCCCGCACTATGAACTCGATGGAGACGACGTCGCTGATGCCCGTCCGTACCGTCTGTTCACCCGGCTTGTCGGTGAGTGTCCAGGCCTTCTCGTGGATCTTGCCGTCCTTCGTCCTGATACGGAGATCCGCCTGTGTCGGCCTGGCGCCCTGGCGGAACGCCTCGGCCTTCGTCGACACCCCGGTGTGGACCGTGACGCCGACCAGCCGGAACGGCTTGTCGAACTCGGCCGTCAGCGAGGCGCCCGCCTTCGGGGCGCCCCAGTAGGTGTTCGTCACCCCGTCCACGGCCAGCTTCGCCGAGTGGCCGGGGGCGGCCGCGCTCGCCGAGACGTCGCTGGGGCTGATCTCCCCTGTGCCGCCGAGCTTGTCCCGTACGTCCTCGACGACGTAACGCCCGGCCGGTACGAGCAGGAAGCCCGCGACCAGGAGGCCCGCGATGACCAGAGCAATCAGGCTGCCTCGCAGCAGCCGCCCCGAGCCCGCTCGCACCTTGCGGTCGAAGGGCCACCTGGTGCGCCACCAGGGCAGCGGTTCCTCCCGCTCGCCCGGGTTCAGCGGCGTCGCGCAGCGGCGGCAGAACTTCCGCCCCGGGCGGTTGGATGCCCCGCACGACGGGCACGGCGTGCCGTCCGGCTCCTCGTTGGCCACGACCGGTCGGACGACGGGGCGCTGGGCGATCGGTACGCCGGGCTGCACGGCCATCACCGGCTCGTCCGCCACGGGCTCGACCGGCCGTCCCGGCCGT
>NZ_JAELVH010000274.1 GCF_019399235.1 Streptomyces poriferorum
CGAGGCGCCCGCACGGTCCGGGCGGACGTGGGAGCTCGACGTGGTGGTGACGGAGATCCACTGACCCGGCGGAGGCTTCGTTGCATCATGCGCAACGCTCGTTGCGTACGATGCGGCACCGGTGCAGGATGAGGGACATGACCTCCTCCGTACTGGACCTTGCCCCCGTCATGCCCGTCGTCGTGCTGGAGGACGCCGCCGACGCGGTGCCGCTCGCCCGGGCCCTGGTCGCGGGCGGGCTTCCGGCGATCGAGGTGACGCTGCGGACCGCCGCCGCCCTGGACGCGATCAGGGCGATCGCGGCGGAGGTCCCGGACGCGGTGGTCGGCGCCGGCACGGTGCTCTCGGCGCGGAACGTCTCGGACACCGTGGCCGCGGGCGCCCGGTTCCTGGTGAGCCCCGGCTGGACGGACGCGCTGCTGGACGCGATGAAGGCGTCGGGGGTGCCGTTCCTGCCGGGTGTCTCGACGACGTCCGAGGTGGTCGCGCTGCTGGAGCGCGGGGTCACCGACATGAAGTTCTTCCCGGCGGAGGCGGCGGGGGGCACGGCCTACCTCAAGGCACTGTCCGCCCCGCTCCCCCGGGCGAGGTTCTGCCCGACCGGCGGCGTCTCCCTCGCCTCGGCCCCCTCCTACCTGGCCCTGCCGAACGTCGGCTGTGTGGGCGGCAGTTGGATGGTCCCCGGTGACGCGGTGGCGGCCCGGGACTGGTCCCGGGTGGAGCGGCTGGCCGCCGAGGCGGCGGCGCTGCGCGGCTGAACACCACGAAGTCGCGCGGTTTCGCGTGCATGCTCCCCGGCTTCCGGGGCACGAGACCTTCAGGGACACGTGACCCGGCCTCCGGGTGACCCGGGTTCCGGCAGGCAATCCCCCGGCCTCCCGGAACCGCCTCGGCCCCGTCGGCCTCCCCCCGCCGACGGGGCCGAGCGCTGTCCGCAGACCCTTGGAGCGATCGGACGGCGGGCGCCCCCGACCGCCGTTCAGCGCAGGTGGGACGTGTCGTTCAGCAGTCGTACGGAGGCGTTGCCGTCCGCGTAGTAGGCCACGGCCGACACGGAGGCCGCCGAGAGCTCCATCCGGAACAGCGACTCCGGCGGTGCGCCCAGGGCCAGCCGGACCAGGGTCTTGATGGGCGTGACGTGCGTGACCACGAGGACCGTGCGGCCGGCATAGCGGCTGACGAGGCGGTCGCGGGTGGCGGCGACGCGGCGGGCCACCTCGGCGAAGCTCTCGCCGCCTCCGGTGGGGGCCGCCTTCGCGGAGGCGAGCCAGGCGTCCAGATCGGCGCCGTACCGCTCCCTGACCTCGCCGAACGTCAGGCCCTCCCAGGCACCGAAGTCCGTCTCGCGCAGCCCTTCCTCGATCCGGACCTCCAGGCCCAGCCGGGCCGCGACGGCGCCGGCCGTCTCGCGGCAGCGGCGCAGCGGGGAGCTGACGATCTCCTGGACCGTGCCCCGGGCGGCGAAGGCCTCGGCGGCGCGCTCGGCCTGTCCGCGGCCGGTGGCGGAGAGTTCGGGGTCGGTACCGCCGCTTCCGGAGAACCGCTTCTCCGGGGTGAGGGCGGTCTCGCCGTGGCGGAGCAGCACGAAGGTGGCGGGTTCACCGAGGTCCGGGGCGGCGCCCCAGCCGACCTTCGGGGTGGCCGTGGCGGAGGGTGCGGGGCGGTTCAGCGCCGCCCGGGCCCTCGCCGCACCGGCCGCCGCGTCGCCGGGCGGTCCGGAGACCGGTGGCAGCGCGGCGGCCACCGAGGACCTCGGGGTGTCGAGGTCCGCCGTCGAGGCGGACGGTTCCCACTGCCGGCCGCGCTTGCCCGCGTCCATCGCCTCGTTGGCGAGCCGGTCCGCGTGCTTGTTCTTCTCGCGCGGGATCCACTCGTAGGTGACGGCGGAGGCGGGCAGGACGCTCGCGGCCTCGGCCGCGAGCGGCTTCATGTCGGGGTGCTTGATCTTCCAGCGCCCCGACATCTGTTCCACGACCAGCTTGGAGTCCATCCGGACAAGGACCTGCGGCCCGTCGTCCGCGGGCCCGTCGGGCAGCAGCGCGCGCACGGCCCGGAGTCCGGCGATGAGGCCCCTGTACTCGGCGACGTTGTTCGTCGCGACGCCGATGTACTCGGCGGCCTCGGCCAGGGTCTCCCCCGTCGCCGGGTCGATGACGACCGCGCCGTAACCGGCGGGTCCCGGGTTGCCCCGGGAGCCGCCGTCGGCCTCGACGACGAACCGGCGCGGCTGCGGCATTACAGACCCGAGTCGGCGGTGCGGACCAGGATGCGGTGGCAGTTCTCGCAGCGCAGCACCGTGTCGGGGGACGCGGCCTTCACGTCGTTGACCTCGGTGATGTTGAGCTCGAGACGGCAGCCCTCGCAGCGGCGCTGGTAGAGGCGGGCGGCGCCCACCCCGCCCTGCTGCGAGCGGAGCTTGTCGTACAGCTTGAGGAGGTCCGCGGGGACGGAACCGGCGACGACCTCGCGCTCCTTGGTGACCGTCGCGGTCTCCGTGTCGATCTCCTGGGTCGCGGCGTCCCGGCGGGCGGTGGCGTCGTCGACCTTGGCCTGCACGGCGGCGACCCGGTCGGTCAGCTCGGCGACCCGCTCCTGGGCGGACTCGCGACGCTCCATGACCTCGAGGACGACGTCCTCCAGGTCGCCCTGGCGCTTGGCGAGGGAGACGATCTCGCGCTGGAGGCTCTCCAGGTCCTTGGGCGAGGTGACCGCGCCGGAGTCCAGGCGCTGCTGGTCGCGGGCGGCGCGCTGGCGCACCTGGTCGACGTCGTGCTCCGCCTTGGTCTGCTCGCGGGCGGTGTCGCTCTCCTCGGTCGTCGAGGCGACGAGGAGGTCGCGGAGCTGGGCGAGGTCGGCCGTGAGCGACTCGATCTCGGCGTGCTCGGGCAGGGAGTTGCGCCGGTGGGCGAGCTGGGAGAGGCGCTGGTCGAGGGCCTGGACGTCGAGGAGTCGGATCTGGTCGGCGGGCGCGGCGTTCAGTTGGGGGCTCCAGAAGAGTGGTGGGTGGTCCAGGGGTCGGTGACCTGCTTCGAGACGTGGACCCGCAGGTCCCATCCGTGGCGGTCGGAAATAGCGTCGAGCTGTGCGGCGGCCTGTTCGCACCACGGCCACTCGGTGGCCCAGTGTGCGGCATCGACCAGGCCGAGCGGCGAGTGCTGGACGGCCTCGGAGGCCGGGTGGTGGCGCAGGTCCGCGGTGAGGAAGGCGTCCACGCCGGCGGCGCGCACCGCGTCGAAGAGGCTGTCGCCCGATCCGCCGCTCACCGCGACGGTCCGTACGAGGGACTCCGGGTCGCCCGCCAGGCGGATGCCCTGCGCGGTGGCGGGCAGCCGGGCGGCTGCGCGGGCGGCGAATGCACCGAGGGTCTCGGGGTGGTCGAGCGTGCAGATCCGGCCGAGGCCGCGGCGGCCTGCGGGGTCCGTGGGGTCCGGGACGAGGGGCCGCTCGACGCGCAGGTCGAGGGCGCCGGCCAGGGCGTCGGAGACGCCGGGGTCCGCGGAGTCCGCGTTGGTGTGGGCCACGTGCAGGGCGACGTCGTGCTTGATGAGGGTGTGCACGACCCGGCCCTTGAAAGTGCCGGCCGCGACCGTCGTCGTACCGCGCAGATAGAGCGGGTGATGGGTGACGATCAGCTGGGCACCGAGCTTCAGTGCCTCGTCCGCGATCTCCTGTACGGGGTCGACGGCGAAGAGCACCCGGTCGACCTCGGCGTCCGGGTCACCGCAGACGGTGCCGACCGCGTCCCATCCTTCGGCCCGCCCGGGCGGCCACAGGGCGTCGAGCTCGGCGATGACTTCAGACAGACGGGGCACGGAGGAAAGGCTACCTGGCCTCCGTGCCCCGCATCCCATGGCCGGTCGGACCCGTGCCTTCGGACCGCCGGCCGGTCATGAATCGTTACGCGGCGCCGCGCGGTGAACAGCCGCGCGACGCCACGGGCCCTGGGGCCGGGTCGTTACTTGACGAGGTCCGCACGCAGGTCGTCGAGGACCAGGTTCGCGGCCGTGACGCCGAGGCCCAGGTACCAGGTCTCGTCGGAGACGTTCTTGGCCCGGCCCTCCTTGACGGCCTTCAGGTTCTTCCACAGCGGGTTGGCCTGGGTGGTGTCGCGCTTGGTGGCCTGCACGTCGCCGTACACACCGGTGAAGATCCAGTCGGCGTCGGCCTCGTCGATCTTCTCCGGGCTGATCTCCGCGGCGAGCTCGTCGATCTGCTGGTTCTCGGGCCGCGGCAGGCCGGCGTCGTCGAGGATGGTGCCGATGAAGGAGGCCTTGGCGTAGAGGCGGATCTTGTCCGGCAGGTAGCGGACCATGGAGATGACCGGCTTCTTCGGGCCGATGTCCTCGCCGAGCTTCTTCGCGTTGGCCTCATAGGCGCCGAGCGCCGACTTCGCCTTGGCGGTCTTGTCGAGCGCCGCGGCGTTGAGGAGGTAGTTCTCCTTCCAGGTGAAACCCGGACGGATGGAGAACACGGTCGGCGCGATCTTGGACAGCTCGTCGTACTTGTCCGCGGCGCGCAGCTGGCTGCCGAGGATCAGGTCGGGCTTGAGTCCGGCGATCGCCTCGAGGTTGAGGTTGTTGATCGTGCCGACGTTCTTGGGGTCGCCCGCGTCCTTCTTCAGGTACGACGGGATCGCGGCGTCGCCCTCGGAGGGGGCGTAGCCCACGGGCTTCACACCCAGCGAGACGACGTTGTCGAACTCGCCGACGTCGAGGACGACGACCCGCTTGGGCGCCGCCTTGAGCTCGGTCTTGCCCATGGCGTGCGTGACGGTGCGGGGGAACGTGCCCGCCGGGGCGTCCGTGCCGTACCCGGCGGTCTTCTTCGCCGCGTCGCCGAAGTCCTTGCCTCCGGTCGCGACCGCGGCCTTCTTGTCGCCGTCGGCCTTGTCGGCACCGGACCCGCCGTCGTCGCTCCCGCAGGCCGACAGGGAGAGGGCGGCCGCTACGGCCAGGCCGACTGCGGCAGTGCCGCGGCGACGAAGGGACATCACTTGCTCCAGTCGAGATACACACAGGTAACACTTAGGAATGCCTAACCTTAGACACCCGCATCCTCTGGAGCACAACCACCCCCGCCTTCTCAGGCGAATCCAGACATCGCCACCCTTATGTGTGAAGTGACGTGGCTCGCGTTGTTCGGCAGCAAGTGCGAAAACTAGCTTCGGTTGCCGGAGGTGACGCGTCGATGACTGCCTGTGCCATCGAGGACGAGGCCGCTGAGGCGGCCGGAACCGGCGAGACGGCGGAGCCGGAGTCCGACGAGCCGGACGGAGCCGAGAAGGCACCGGAGCCGGCCGGGGACTCGGCGGAGCCGGCCGAGAGCTCGGGAGAGCTGCCGGAGCCGCTGGGGCCGGCCCCTGGCGAAACGGTTTTGCCCGCGCTCGTACTCACGGCCACGCCACGGCCCACTCTCACGCTCACGGCCGACGGCGCCTACGCGGCACGGCTCACGGCCGGCCGTGACGCCGCCACCGGGACGGAGACCGCGCGGTACGCGGAGCGCTGGACGCTTGACGGCCCCGAGCCGTACGCCGTCCCGCTCCCTCTGGACCAGCCGGAGGAGGCAGGCTCGCAGGTGCTGCCGCTCGCCGACGGCCGGGTCCTGATCCGGCGCCGGGTCGCGGACCACCACACCTTCTCGCTGCTCTACCCGACCGGGCCCGGCACCGGCGAACACCCGCTGGGCGCCGTCGGATGCGCCGAGCTGACCCTGCTGCCGCCCTCACCGGACGGCTTCAGCGCGTACGCCCTGTCCACCGGTGCGTACTCCACCGGACTCTGGCGGGTGGCGGGCGGCGCGTCCGGCCCGGAGCACCTCACGGACCTGCCGGGACGCTGCTCCGGCGGGGTCTGGCTGGACCGGGCGGGCCGGCTGCTGGCCCTGGACAGGGAACCGGCCGGCGGCGGCCCGGTGAAGGCGGTCGCGGTGGACCTGGGCCGGGACGCCGAGATGACCCCCCTGCTCCAGATCGCACCGGACAGCAACGACCGGCTGCTGCTCGCCGATCCGGACAGCGGTCTGCTGCTGATCCGCTCCGACGCGCCCGGGCACGACCGGCTCGGCTGGGGGGTGCTGGGCAGCTGTCTCCCGGTGCGCTTCCCGGAGTGCCTGCGACTGCCGGATGCCGCAGTGACACCGTTCGCCGTGCAGCCCGGGCAGATGCTGATGCCGGAGAGCTGCGCGGTGGCCCTGCGGATCGACGGGGCGGCAGGCACCTGGGCCGGCGTCTGGCGCCCGTCGGGCCGCCGGCTGCATCAGCTCGCCGCGCCCGAGGGCTGGCTGGCCGGCAGCGGATCCTGGTCGCGTGACGGCGTACTGGGACTGCCGTACGCGAACGGGGACACGGCCTGCGCGGTGGCGTACCTGACGGCCCCCTCCGACCTGGAGCAGTCCGCCGGGGCGGCCCCGGCGGACTGCGCGGAAAGCGGTATGCAACCCTCCACCGCTGTAACGCCTCCTCCTGTGTGCAGACCCGTTCCCCTGGGGCAGGCGCCCCTCATGGGCCGTACGGCATCTGACTAGAGTTGAGCCGGGGATCTCACGCAATCGCGCACCGCGGTCGCCGACGGTGACCGTTCCCGGGCGGTGGCGCGAGGGCCCCGGAGACCAGCACGTAAGCGATCACAACGGGGTGACTTCCCAGATGTCTGAGGCGCGATCCGACACGACCCAGACGCGTCCGCCGGGGGCGGACACGCAACGGGCCGAAGCCGGCGGCTCCGGAAAGCACCGAGGGGGTGTGGCGACGGACGACTCGGCGGCTCAACCGCACGGCCGCCACCGCCGCCCCGCCGAAGGTGGCAGCAGGGCGGCCTGACCGCCCAGGAATTCCAACGAGGGATACGAGGGAGAGGAGGGCCCCCGCAGCCGGCCGGCAGCGGGGGCCCTCCTCTGTGCGCGTCCGGCCCGCGGTCAGCCGCGCTTGAGGCCCAGCACCTCCGCCGCCGCGAACGTCTCGTTCGGCGGCCGGTCCTCGTAGTACGGGGACAGCAGCTCGTCCAGCTCGTCGAAGGAGAACGTCTCCTTCGACGCGTCGAACTTCGCCGCCACCTTGGGGCGTTCGACGATCGCGACCATTGCGCCGTGCACGACGAGCAGCTGCCCGTTGACCTTGGCGGCCGCCGGGGACGCCAGATAGCCGACGAGCGGCGAGACGTGCTCGGGCGCGAGCGCGTCGAGCCGTCCGTCCTGCGGTTCCTCGAAGCCCGCGAAGACGTCCTCCGTCATCCGGGTCCGGGCGCGCGGGCAGATGGCGTTGGCGGTGACGCCGTACTTGGCCAGCGCCAGCGCGGTGGAGGTGGTCAGCCCGACGATGCCGCCCTTGGCCGCCGCGTAGTTGGGCTGGCCCGCCGAGCCGGCCAGGAAGGCCTCCGACGAGGTGTTGACGATCCGGCCGTAGACCGGGCCGCCGGCCTCCTTGGACCTCGACCGCCAGTGGGCGGCGGCGAAGTGCGTGGTGTTGAAGTGGCCCTTGAGGTGCACCCGTATGACCGAGTCCCACTCGTCCTCGGTCATCGAGAAGATCATCCGGTCGCGCAGGATGCCCGCGTTGTTGACCAGGATGTCGAGCCGGCCGAACGTCTCGACGGCCAGCTCCACCAGGGCGCGGGCCTGTTCGTGGTCGGAGACGTCGCCGAGGTGCGCGACCGCCCGGCCGCCGCCGGCCCGGATCTCCTCGGCGACCTCCTCTGCGGGTGCGGCGGACGCCTCGCCCGAACCGTCGCGGCCCGGCTGCCCGTAGTCGTTGACGACGACGGCCGCGCCGAGCCGCGCCAGTTCCAGCGCTTCGGCCCGTCCCAGGCCGCGGCCTGCGCCGGTGACGATCGCGGACAGTCCGTCCAGGGGAAGTGACATCGGTTCTCGGGGTCCTCTCGGGAGGGGGCGGGGCGATGCTGCGGGGCGTCAGAGTTCGATGCAGGTACGCAGCGACTCGCCGGTCCGCATCTGGTCGAGGGCGTCGTTGATGCCGTCGAGCCGTACCCGGTGGGTGATCATCGACTCCAGGTCGATACGGCCGGCCCGCCAGAGCGCGATGGCGCGCTCGTACGACCGGAGCACGTCCCCGCCCCCGTACATGGAGGGCAGGATCCGCTTCTCGTCGAAGAACAGCTCGAACATGTTGACCTGGAAGTTGTCGTCCATGGCGCCCGCGCCGACGATGCAGAGGGTGCCGCCGCGCCGGGTCTGCTCGTACGCGGTGCGGGCCGTGGCGGACTTGCCGACGACCTCGAAGACGTAGTCGAAGCCCTCGCCCGCCGTGATCCGCTGCTTGGCGTCGGCGAACTCGTCGGGCGAGACGGCCTCGGTCGCGCCGAACCGCAGCGCCGCCTCGCGCCGGGAGGCCACCGGGTCCACGGCGACGATCTGGGCGGCGCCGCTGCACCCTGGCCCCCTGGATGGTGGAGATGCCGACCCCGCCGCAGCCGATCACGGCGACCGACGAACCGGCCTCCACCTGGGCGGTGTTGATGGCGGCGCCGAGGCCGGTGGTGACCCCGCAGCCGATCAGCGCGGCGATCTCGAACGGCACGTCGTCGGGGATCGGCACCGCGCAGCCCGCGCCGACGACGACCTCCTCCGTGAAGGTGCCGGTGCCGGCGAAACCGAAGACGTCTCCGCCCGGGCGCTTGAAGTTGGGCGTGCCCGCGTTCATGAATCCGGCGAGGCAGAGGTGGGTCTGGCCGCGCTTGCAGGACGGACAGGCGCCGCAGGCCGGCAGCCAGCAGACCAGCACCCGGTCCCCCACGCCCAGCCCGGTCACCCCGTCACCGACGTCGATGACCTCGCCGGCGCCCTCATGGCCGGGGATGAAGGGTGCGGGCTGCGGCAGCACCCCGCTCATCGCGGAGATGTCGGAGTGGCACAGCCCGGTGGCCCGGACCCGCAGCTTCACCTTGCCGGGGCCGAAGCCCACCGCCTCGACGTCGTCGAGTACTTCGAGTTTGTCCTGGCCTATCTCGTGCAGTACGGCTGCGCGCATGGTGCGGCTCCCCTCACGGGCCTGTGGTGCATGTGGGATGGGTTCGGATTCGGGTTTCAGGAGCGCCCGGGTTCAGCGGTAACCGGTATCGCGAGCGCTCGAGTTCAGCGGGTGCCCGGCTTCACGAGCACGCGGACCGGGTGCCGGAGCATGCGGCCTCACGCGTACTCGACGAAGGTGTCGCTGAGGACCGCGGCGTTGTTCCGCTCCGCGGCCCGCACCTCGACCCGCACCTCGTTCCCGCCGCCGGTCCACATCTCGATGCGGAGGGTCTCGCCGGGGAAGACGACCCCGGTGAACCGGGCGCGGTAGGAGCGGATACGGGTCGCGTCGCCGCCGAGCACCGTATCGGTGACGGCCTTGAGCGTCATGCCGTACGTGCACAGACCGTGCAGGATCGGCCGGTCGAAGCCGGCCAGCGCGGCGAACCCGGGGTCGGCGTGGAGCGGGTTCCAGTCCCCGGAGAGGCGGTAGAGCAGCGCCTGGTCGGGGCGGACGGGCCTCTCCACCACGCGGTCACCGGCGACGGCGGCATGGACCCCGCGCCCGGAGGGCCCGCGCTCACCGCCGAAACCGCCCTCGCCGCGCACGAAGATCTCGGATTCGTTGGTCCAGAGCGGGCCGTCCTCGTCGGCGGCCTCGGTACGCAGCACCAGCACGGCAGCCTTTACCTTGTCGTACACCGCGGCGACCTTCGTGGTCGTCACGGCGCTGCCCTTCACCGGGAGAGGCCGGTGCACCCGTACGCTCTGCCCGCCGTGCAGGACGGCCGCGAGGTCGATGTCGACTCCGGGTGCGGAGAGGCCGCCGGCCATGGCCGTGCCGGCGCCCGCGACCGTGGCGAAGGAGGGCAGGACCTGGAGCCGCGACTCCAGCGTGTAGCTCAGCTCGCCGGGATCGACCGCGGGGTCGGCCAGATCGGGGCGGGCGCCCGCCCCGATCCCCAGGTGGTAGAGCTGGACGTCCTTGTGGTCCCAGCTGATCCGGCTGGTCCGGGGTTCGGCAGCGAGAGCTTTTTCGGCATCAATGGGCATGGGGAAGCTGCTCCTCGACGGTGAAAGACCTCGGTGCGGCCGTCCGCACCGTCGGCCGCACCGAGGTCGTGCGGGGACCGGTGACCGCGCCCGTTCTAGAACGCGTTCTAGCCGGTTGGCCCTATGTATAACGCAGCGCCCAGCACTTGGGAAGACTGCTGACGTCTCGTCAGATACCTTGGGTGGCCGCCCTTTCGGCCTCCGTCGCGGCAATGACATTTGTCATCGCGGAGTGCGTACATGCGCCTCTGCCGCGGCGGGTCCGGGCTCCGTAGCGTCGTATGCATGACGCAGACAACGGGGAACGGGGCCGCGGTGGTCTTCACCGGGGCGGTGAAGACCTTCGGCAGGGCCGGACAGCGGGTGCGGGCGGTGGACGGGATCGGGCTGACCGTCGAGCGGGGCGAGACCGTCGCCCTGCTCGGGCGCAACGGCGCGGGAAAGTCCACCGCGATCAGCCTGCTGCTCGGGCTGAACGAGCCGGACGCCGGCACGGTGCGGGTGCTGGGCCGCACGCCCGATCAGGCCGTCCGGGCGGGCCTGGTCGGCGCGATGCTCCAGGAAGGACAGCCCATACCGCGGGTGACCGTCCAGGAGCTGATCGCTTTCGTCGCCTCCACCTACCCGCGGCCGATGCCGGTCGCCGGCGCGCTGGACCTCGCGGGGGTCACGGAGTACGCGAACCGCCGGATCGACAAGCTCTCCGGCGGTCAGCTCCAGCGGGTCCGCTTCGCCGTGGCGTTGGCGGGGAACCCGGAGCTGATCGTGCTGGACGAGCCGACCGCCGCTCTGGACGTCGAGGCCCGGCACACGTTCTGGGACTCCATGCGGGCCTACGCCCGGCGCGGCAACACGGTGATCTTCTCCACCCACTACCTGGAGGAGGCCGACGAGAACGCCGACCGGATCGTGGTCGTCGACCGCGGCCGGATCGTGGCGGACGGCAGCGGCGAGGCCATCAAGACCGCGGCCGGCCACAGCCAGGTCTCCTTCGACCTGGCAGGCCGCTCCACCGAGGGCCTGGAGCTGCTGCCCGGCGTCGTGACCTTCGAGGTCACCGGGGACCGCGCCGTTCTGCACACGGAGGACTCGGACGCCACCGTCGTGGAGCTCGCCCGGCTGAACGCGATCCGCGGCCTCCAGGTGTCGCAGGCCTCGCTGGAGGCCGCCTTCCTCACCCTCACCGCGCCGGCCGCCGGCGCCTCCCGCCCCGAGAAGGAAGCCGTCTGATGTTCCGCTACGTCCTGCTCGAGATCCGCCGCACCCTGCGCGACGGCGCGTTCCTCATCTTCGGCACCGGCATGCCGGTGATGATGTACCTGATCTTCACCAACATCGGCGGGGAGGACGTCGACGGCTGGAAGACCGCCTCCATGGTCGGCATGGCCGCGTACGGCGCGCTGGGCTCCGCCATGTCGATCGGTACGGGCGTCGCCTCCGACAAGTCATTGGGCTGGCTCCAGCAGCTACGGGTCACCCCGCTCGCCCCCACCCACGCGGTGGTCGGCCGGGCGATCAGTGGTTCGGTGACCGTGCTCCCGACGATCCTGACGGTGCTGCTCGCCGGCGGCCTGGTCAACGGCGTGAGGATGGCGGTCTGGCAGTGGGCCGCGCTGATCCTCCTGCTGTGGATCGGCGCGCTGCCCTTCACCATGCTCGGCCTGGGCAACGGCTACCGGCTCACCCCGCAGGGCACCGGCGTGGTCAACATCGCCTGCCTGACGGGCTTCGCGGTTGTCGGCGGGCTGTGGTTCCCGCTGGAGCTGCTGCCCGAGTGGCTGCGTTCCGTGGGCCGGTTCACCCCCGCCAACCGCTTCGCCGACCTCGGCTGGGCCGTCACGGACGGCCACTCCCCCGGCGTCACGACCGTCGGCGTCCTGTGCGGCTGGCTCCTGCTGTTCGGCACGTACGCCGTGATCTCGTACCGTCGGTCCGCGAGGACCGTGTGACGGGAGTGAACATGTCCAGGAACGGAAGAGCGGCCCGGAAGGAACGGCGACGGCTTCGGAAGGAAGGGCGCCGGCCCGGCCCGCCGGGACCGTACGCCCTGCTGCCCTGGCTGCTGATGGGCCTGGGTTCCTTCTCCAACCTCTTCCAGGGCGAGACGCCCAACCCGTGGATCGGCGGGATCGGGCTGCTCGCCTTCAACTCCCTCTACATCTCCGTGGTGTTCCGGGGCTTCGTCAAGGAGAAGCGCGAGAGCCCGCTGTCGTACGTCCTGCTGGGCGCGATGGCCGCCATCACCTTCGGACTGGCGATCGGCTACGGCGGCAGCTGGCTGCTCTTCTTCCCGCTGCTCTCCCTGGCGTGCGGCACCATCCTGCGCCACCGCTGGCTCGTCGCCGGGCTGCTCGGCCTCGCCGTGGCGGCCTGCCTGATCGCGGTGTGGCGCGACGACAGCACGTCGACACCGTGGACCCTGGGCTACGGGACGTTCATCTCGGGTGCGGTGACAGCCGCGATCCTCACCCTTTCGGAGACGGTGATGGAGCTGCGCTCCACCCGCCAGGAACTGGCCCGCACCGCCGTCGAGAAGGAGCGGCTGCGCTTCTCCCGCGATCTCCACGACCTGCTGGGCCACACTCTCTCGGTGATCGTCGTCAAGTCGGAGGCGGCGCGCAGGCTCGCGCCGCGCGACATGGACGCGGCGCTCTCACAGGTCGCCGACATCGAGTCCGTAGGCCGGCAGGCGCTCACCGAGATCCGCGAGGCGGTCACGGGCTACCGCGAGGGCAGCCTGGCCACCGAACTCGACCGGGCCAGGTCCGCACTGACCGCCGCCGGAATCGAACCCTCGGTCCGCCGCTCGGGCCCCCCGCTCGCACCGCAGGCGGAAGCGCTGCTGGGCTGGGTGGTGCGGGAAGCCGTCACCAAC
>NZ_JAELVH010000275.1 GCF_019399235.1 Streptomyces poriferorum
GCTCGCCGCTGCCGCAGGCGTCGATGACCTGGCCGGGGCGGCCAAGTCCCTGGCCCGGAAGCCCGGCCGGCCGCAGGAGCTCTACGACTTCGGCTACGCCTGCGTGGAGCACGACCTCGCCTTCCTCGCCGTGCCCGCCCTGCGCGAAGCCCTGCGCCAACTGCCCGGTTCCCGCCGGGTACGGGCCGAGCTGGTCTCCGCGCTGGAGCGCGAGAACCGCAACGCGGAGGCGATGGCCGTACTCGCCGCGGTCGGCGACGAGCTCCCCGCCTGGCCCGAGCGCTACCTCCTCGTCCACAACTCGCTCCTGGCCGGGGACCTCTCCGCGGCCCGGGACGCCTTCGACCTGCTGCCGGCGCCCGACGACGCGAAGTGGGAGTGGGCGCACGGCCGCGTCAGCCACATGCTGCGCAGGACCGAGGGCGCCGCGCAGGCGGGCCCGCTCGACCACCGGGACCTGCGCGGCTGGCACTACGCCCTCACCGGCGGATACCTGGCCGTGCTCTCCCCGTACGGCTTCGACTCCTCGATGACCGGCCGGTACGCGTACCTGGGGGACACCGTCGAGCTGTGCCGGCACGGCCTCGACCGGCTTGCACTCGTCCTGCGCACCACAGGGCGCGCACCCCGGTCCGTCTCCCTGCTGCCCGGCCGGAGCGACCGCATTCTCGGCCTCGCCGCCGCGCAGATACTGGGACTGCCCGCCGAGCCGTACGACCCGCAGCGAACGGACACCCTTGTCGTCGCGTACGACATCAACGGGGTCGAACCGGACGTGGCGGTCACCCTGCGGCGGCGCCCGGCCGGGCAGATCCTCTTCGAGCACGCGACCTGCTGGACGAACCCGCCGGTCGCGACCGCGGACGTGAACACGTTCCTGGCCCAGACCGTCGTCGAGCCCTGGGGCGCGACCATGCGGATGGGCGACAACGGTGTGGAGCAGTCCCCTCCCGACAACCGCCCGGAACGCGACATCGCAGCCGAGATCACGCGGGCGGACGGCACTCCCGACGCCGGCGACGGCGCGACACCGCCGGACGGCGATGCGGTGTTCGGCGCATTCGTCGCCGCTACCTCCGCGGGCTGGGCCACGGCGCCCCGGGACCGTGTCGACGCCATCGGACCGGTCCCGAGCTCACGGTTCGCCTGAGGTGCGGCGAGCCGGGGCCGGGCGGGGCTGTACGCCTGTTCCGGGGAACGTCAGCAGGACGTCAGGGAGGCGTTAGCAGAACATGAGCGGCGGGCGGGAAGCTTCACATGTCAGCAGGTCAGGAGGGGGAGCGGTTCGCCGCAAGTTCCGGGCCTCGGCAGCACCTCCACACTCGACCGCCACACACTCGGGGAATTCACATGCGTACGATCCACTCCCGCAAGCGCACCGCCGCCCTCGGCGCAGCCGTCACCACCGTGCTCGCCCTGGCCCTCACCGCCTGCGGTGGGGACGGCGGCGGCACCAAGTCGGCCGGTCCGGCGGACAACGCCGCGAAGAGCGCCGCCTCGGCGGGCGCCTCGCAGCAGTCCGGCTCCGGCTCCGACGATTCCTCGGACACCGCTACGACCGGCGGATCCGCGGAGAAGGTCACCTCCAGCACGGGGACGTCCAAGAGCGGCGCAGCCAAGGCCGGCACGACCACCGGCGGCAACACCAGCGACAGTTACGCCTACAAGCACCCGTGCAAGAGCGACGACCTGTCGGTGCGCGTGTACGCCCGTGAGGGCTCGGCCACCCAGCAGGTGATCGAGGTCAACAACACCGGTGCGAACGCCTGTGGTCTGAGCTACTTCCCGCGGGTCAGCCTGGGCAGCGAGAGCGCCCAGGACCACAGCGGTGACGTCACCCCGCTGGTCCCGAGCGGCCTGGGCGGCGCCCCCGCCTACCCGGTCAAGCCGAAGACCGCCGCCATCGCGGTGATCGACCTCAACCCGAGCGGCGCGGACGGCGCCCTGACCTGGATCAACGAGCTGAACGTGCTGGCCGACGGCGACCACATGCCCAACGCGGAGCAGCTCAACTTCCCGCTCGGCCCCGACGTGAAGGTCCTCGACCCGAAGCTGGGCCTGTACAGCGGCTCGATCGCCGACGCGGTGAGCTCCATGAAGCAGGCCGACTCGAAGTCCTGACCCCGGCCTCGGCCCGGCCCCGGCCCTGGCCCGGCCGTCCTTCCGCGAGCCTCCTGACGTACGCCCTCACGGCAGCCCGTCAGGAGGCTCGGCCGTTCCGTCACCCGGCCTGCCCCTCCGTCAGCCGGCCGTCTTCGGCTGCGTGAAGCGGAGGCGGTTGCCGAACGGGTCGCGGAGACCGCAGTCCGTACCGTAGGGACGCTCGGTGGGCTTCTCGATGAACTCGACGCCCTGGGCGCGCAGCGTCTCGTACGTCTTGCGGCAGTCGTCCGTGGTGAGGATGACCCAGCCGCCCATCGCGCCCTTCGTCACCAGATCGCGGACCTGCGCGGCCGTCTCCTCGGACATCGCCGGAGCGCCCGGCTTCTCCAGGAGGATCTGCCGTTCCGGGTGGCCCGGGACGCTGACGGCCAGCCAGCGCATGAATCCCAGGTCGACGTCGGCGGCCACTTCCAGCCCGAGCTTGCCGACGTAGAAGTCGAGGGCCTCGTCCTGATCGAGGACGTACATCTGCGAGTGCGTGATTGCGTTGAACATGCCGTTCACGCTACGACGCCGCCGCCGCGAAAACTTATCCGTATCTGCTCAATCGGCAAGGACTTCGGCCAAGAGGAACCGGGGCCCATCCACTCGGACGCCGTCCACTCGGACGCCGTCCACCTGGACGCCGTCCACCTGGACGCCGTCTACTTGGACACGACCCGTCCCACCGCGTCGGGGCCGGTCGTCAGCGCCTCCGACGTGGTCCGCCACGCCTGGTCGCCGGGGTGGAGACGCGTCCGGAGGTAGGCCGCGGTGAGCCGGGCGAGGGCAGCCACGCGCGCGGGGCTCTCGTCGGTGGTCTCGGCGGCGTCGTATCCGGCGATCCCGCCGAGCCCGTGCTCCGCGTCGAACAGCGTGAGCAGGTCCTTGGGCCCGGGGGCGAGGGTGTAGGGGTCGGCGTGCCACTCGGGCCCCATGTCGGTGAAGTGCCGGGAGTCGTCCTTGTCCCCGGCGACGACCAGAGCGGGTGCGGTCATGGTGGAGAAGTCGACGCCACCGATGATCGGCCACTGCCCGGCCATGGGCCCGTTGAAGACCTCGCCGCCCCTGCCGGGCGCGGCAAGCAGGACGCCGGCCTTGATCCGGGGCTCGACGAGGTGCACCACGTCCCCGGTTGCGGGGTCGGTGAGCCCGGCGCCCAGCAGAAGGGCTGCGGTGAAGCCGCCGAGCGAGTGTCCGGCGAGGGCGATGCCGCTGTGGTCGATCCGCCCGGCAAGCTGCGCCACGGTGCTCTCGATCACGTCGAGCCGGTCGAGGATGTGCGTCATGTCCTCGGCACGGGAACGCCAGAAGTCGGGGGCTCCGGGGGCGTCCGCGACCAGGTGGCTCAGTGTCGCGGAGGTGAGATGGGTGGGCTGGAGGACGACGAACCCGTGTGCGGCCCAGAAGTCGGCCAGCGGGGCGTAGCCGTTGAGCGAGGAGAGGTTGTTCGAGGGGCCGTGGCCGTGGGAGAGGAGGAGGACCGGAAGCGCCGTTCCGGTCGCGGGTGCGGAGACGCGCACCTGGAGGTCGACCGGGCGTCCCGGTACGGAGAGGGTCACGGGGCTGAAGGACAGGACCGGGGCGGGCGCACCCAAGGCGTCGAAGGCGGTACCGCTGCTGGTGGTTGTGGATGCGGATGTGCTCACGGCGAGGGCTCCTTCTCGATGGCACCTGCCGCCCGCGGGTCTCCTTCGACCGGGCGGCGGACAGGGCGGTCAGGGGTGTCCCGCACTGGTCGGCAAAAAAACGGAACACCGCTCCGTTCAGTATCCGGAACAGCGCTCCGCTTTGTCAATCGGTCAGAGAACGCACCCCGGCCGATGCCCCGCGCCGGTGCGCGATCAGACGCTCGGCCGCGTCCACGCCATCGTGAAGCAGGTGGGGACACCCGTGGCCACCGCTTCCTTGCGGTACGCCCTCGGCGATCGGCCGACGACGTCCCGGAACGTCCGGCTGAACGTCCCGGTACTGCCGAAGCCGACCTCGAAGCAGATGTCCGTCACACTGCGGTCGGTCTCCCGCAGCAGGAACATCGCCCGCTCGACCCGGCGTCGCTGGAGGTAGCGATGCGGCGTCTCGCCGAACGTGGCCCGGAAGGTGCGCGAGAAGTGCGCCTCGGACACGTGGGCGAGCCGGGCGAGAGCCGGCACGTCGAGCGGCTGGGCGTATGCCCGGTCCATCGCGTCCCGGGCCCGCAGCATGCGCCGGTTGGAGTCCTCGGAGGCACGGCTCATCCAACCGCTCCGGTCCCGTACCGGGGGAACGAGTCCGTCGCGACGACTAGAGCCGGGGGCTCGGGCACCTCATACGCCGCGGTCCCCGACGGCAGCCTGGACTCCAACTGGCGACGGAGCCGCCTGATCGTTCCCACGTGCTTGCCGCGAGGGGTCGGAGACATTACGAGACTTCCCGCGGCTGCAAGCGATGGCGCAGAACTACTCATGTTTTGACCACGCCTTCATCGAAGCCCTGACCGACATGGTCAAGGACCGGAAGCGCGGCTGGTGGTCCGAGTACCACGAACTCCTGCCGAGCTCACTCCTAGACCTCGCCGAGCTGGAGCACCACACCACACGGCTGCGAGGTGCCATCGCGGTACACATCCCTGGACTACTCCAGAAAGCAGACCAAGCGCGCGATCTTCCGGCAGCACGTCCCGGAACTGCTCCCTTCGGACATCGAACACCGCGGCTCATTCCGGCGAAAGGCGTCCGGGCGGGCGAGTTCGACCACTTCGCCGGACTCTGACCACCAGCTGTCCGGCCGACCGGCTGACGTCCGATCATGGGTGCTTTACGGTCGTGACGTGGACACGTTATTACCTGGGGACCCTTCAGAGATCGGGCCGTACCGGCTCATCGGCAGGCTCGGGGCCGGCGGGATGGGGCGGGTGTATCTGGCCCGTTCCGAGGCCGGACGTACCGTCGCCATCAAGGTGGTCCACGACGGCTTCGCGCACAGCCCCGAGTTCCGGCGGCGGTTCGCCCAGGAGGTCGAGTCCGCCCGGAAGGTCGGCGGAACGTGGACCGCACCCGTCCTCGACGCCGACACGGAGTGCCCGACGCCCTGGGTCGTCATCGGCTACGTACCGGGCCCCGACCTCCACACCGTGGTGTCGGCCGGGGAGCACGGCCCACTGCCCGTGGAATCGGTCCTCGCTCTCGCCAACGGGCTCGCCCGAGCACTCGGCGACGTTCACGGGGCCGGCCTGGTCCACCGCGATCTGAAGCCGTCCAACGTCCTGCTCACCGTCGACGGGCCGCGCGTCATCGACTTCGGGATCGCCCGCGCCGTGGAGACGCCCGTGGACGGTTTCCTGACGCGGACCGGTGCCGTGATCGGATCGCCGGGCTTCATGTCGCCGGAACAGGTCCGCGGCGAGCGGCGCCTCACCCCGGCCTCGGACGTCTTCTGCCTGGGCGCGGTCCTCCATTACGCAGCCACCGGACGGACCCCCTTCGGTGCCCTGGACAGCGGAGCCCACGCGCTGATGTTCCGCATCGCCGAGGAGGAAGCGGACCTGACCGGCCTGCCGTCGCTCCTGGTGGAGCTCGTACGGAACTGCCTGCGGAAGGACCCTCGCGACAGACCCGCGACGCAGGACATCGCAGCGGAGACCGAACCCTGGGCCCCCGATACCCGCCCCGCCTGGCTTCCCGCCGAACTGCTCGCCTCGATCGGCGCCCGGGCTGACCCTCGCCCGGCTCAGTACGTCCCCGCACCTACGACCGAGACGGAGCCGGAGCCCGAACCGCTGCCGCAGGGGCGGACGGAGCCCTCAACCGAAACGGCGGTGCAACCGGACGACCGGAAGCCGCAGACGACACCTGGTCCGGAACCACGGGACGGAGGGAAGGCGCCCGACGAGTCGGCACGACGCCCGCGCAACCCCAAGATCCGGCGAAGGCTCGCGCTCGCCACGGGACTGCTCGTGCTCATCGGCGCGGGCATGGCGCTCGCGCCGATGCTGAGCAACGGAGACGACGCGGCCGGGCACAACGACCGGAAGCCGAAGCAGACAGCTTCGGCCTCCCCTCGCGCATTCAACAGCGAGGCCTTCGTGGGGACCTGGTCGGGCAAGGCGTCGGGCAGGACACAGGACGGCGATGTCCAGTTCATCAGCTTCACGATCACCAGCGGGAATCCGTCAACGGGAAACAGGGCGGACGTGATCCTGCAGTACCCCGAGCGTGCCTGCCTGGGCCATGTCGGCAAATTGCGCGTCGTGAGCGGGCAGGCAGTCCTGGACGCGGAACATTTGAGCCAACCCATCGAAGGAGACGACGATGGCGTGTCCTGCTTGCCGTTCACCACCCAAATGCTCACGCTCAACGGCGACGTATTGGAGTGGCGCACCGAAGGCGCCACGGCCGACCTGCGCAAGGACACCGCGGCGTATGCGGACGAAGAACTCCTGCGCACGTACAAGGGGACGTGGAGAACATCGGACACGACGCCGTCGATGGGGCTCTCCATCACTGATCTCAGGCCTGGAGCCCTGTTCGAATTTACCGGCGGTGAAGGCGCACAGTCGTGTGCGTGGTTTGCCGGGGTCACGGAGGCCACCCCGGACAGGCTATTCGGCGCGGTCACACGGCCTACCGCACCGGACATCGGCATCTGTCACGGCCACAACACCTTCGACATCCGCCCCGCCGGGAAGGACCGCCTGCGGGTCCTCACCCAACGCGGCGTCCCGTACCTCTTCACCCGCGCCTGAGACCAGTGGGCCCCACCCTCAGGACACGCCTCGGAGCCCGTCCTGATCGTCCGGCTTGGCGACGCATTCCACCCAGAGCATCTTCCCTCCCTGCCCGGGCAGCCCGCCGCGCATCGGGTAGCCGCCCCAGCTCTCCGCGTAGAGCGTGACGAGATACAGCCCCCGCCCGCGTTCGGCCAGTTCCTGCGGAGCCTGCGCGCTCCACTGGAAGGGGGCGGGGATGTGCGGTTCGGTATCCCAGACCCCGATCCGGATCCGGCTGCGGCCGGCGTCACGGATCCGGAGGGAGTACGGTCCTGAGGAGTGCCGGTAGGCGTTGGTGACGAGTTCGCTGGCCAACAGCTCGGCTGTTTCGGTGAGTTCGGACATGCCGTGGACGCGGAGCACGTTACGGAGCGTGGCCCGGGCGACCCCGGGGGCCCGGGGATCCTGCGGGAGTTGGAGGGTGTACGTCCAGGGCGGCGCTACGGTGGCCGTGGGCATGGAGTTCTCCGATCACGAGGGGCGGAAGGCGTCGATGAGGTGTGCTGCGGCGCCCGGTGACGAGGCCGCTCCGTCGAGCGGGGTACTTCCGGGCGGGTGGCCTGAGACCGAGATTAGGTCGTCGCAAAGATTCCTTTCACCCATGGACCGGAATCCTTGCACTGAACCACTCGTGTGAGTGACCCATCAACGGGATGTATTGCAAGGGGAGTTCGATATGGCAGGCAGGGCCGCCCCCACCGCGCGCCGCACGCGGCTCGGCGCCGAACTGCGCAAACTTCGAGAGCGCGCCGGCATGACCACCACGCAAGCCGCCGACCTTCTCGGTACGAGTTCAGGGCAGCTCAGCAACATAGAAGTCGCACGCTTCGGGGTCAGTGCCGATCGTGTACGGGTCGCGGCCCACACGTACTCCTGCACAGACCAAGCGCTGGTCGAGGCACTCGTGTCCATGACGACCGACCGCAAGCGTGGCTGGTGGGAGGAATACCGCGAGATCCTGCCGCCCAAGCTGCTCGACCTGGCCGAGATCGAACACCACGGCACCAGCTTGCACGCGGCGCACAGCATCCACATTCCCGGCCTGCTCCAGACCGTCGACCACGCTCGGGAGATCTACCGTCAAGCCGTTCCGGAGTTGTCCCCGCCTGAGATCGAGCACCGGGTCTCGTACCGCATCAAGCGACAGGCCGTGCTCCACCGCTCGAACCCTTCGCCCTACCGGGCCGTCATTCACGAGGCCGCACTCCACATGAGGTTCGGCGGTGCGGAGGTCACCGGCGGGCAACTGCAGCACCTGCTCAAGGTCAGCGAGCTCCCTCACACATCCATCCGCGTGATCCCTTTCGAGGCCACCTACTATCCGGGGTCGGGACAGTCCCTGTACTACGTGCACGGACCAGTACCCGCACTCGACACCGCACAACTCGATCAGTCACACGGCCCTGTCTTCATCGACGCCGAAGCTCAACTCTCCCAGTACCGACTCCTCCTGGAGCGCCTCGAAGCGGCTTCATTGAACGTCGTGAAGTCCCAGGACCTCATCCACAGGGTCGCCAAGGGCCTGTGAAAGGAGCCCCGATGTCCCAGCACACCTGGCAGAAGTCGTCGTACTGCGCACAGGGCGAAGCCTGCGTTCACGTGGGCACCGACCGACGCGGATCAATAGGCCTCACCGAATCGGGTGACCCCACCGGCGCGATAATCCGCACCACCCCCACCGCCCTCCGGGCCCTCCTCCGCACGCTCAAGGAGGAGCACCTCCATGACTGACGCCCTCACCTGGAACCGCGCCGCCCCCGAGGGCGAACCCGGCCCCGGACCCTGGATCGAGATCGCCTTCGGCGAGGGCGACGACCTCGTCCACCTCCGCGAGACCAGCCACCCGGAGAACGTCGTCACGACCACCCGCAGCAAGTGGGAGGCTTTCGCGAAAGGCGTCCGGGCCGGCGAGTTCGACCACTTCGCCGAGCCCGCCGACTGAAGCCGCACCCACAGCCGTGGAGGAGGAGCCGTGGACTGGTCGACCGGGCTGCTCGGCCTCGCCGCCGGACTCCTGATCTCGGTGGTCACGGCCCCCGCCGGCGTGTCCGGGGCGGTCTTCCTCCTGCCCGTACAGGTCAGTCTGCTCGGCGTGCCCAGCCCGGCGGTGACGCCGACGAACCTGCTGTACAACGTCGTGGCCGGCCCGGGCGCGCTCCTGCGTTACCACCGGGCGGGACGACTCGGCGGGCCGCTCACCCGTCTGCTCGTCGTGGGCACCGTGCCCGGTGTCGTAGTCGGCGCTGTGATCCGGGTGTTCGCGGTTCCCGGCCCGGGCGTCTTCCGCCTCCTCGTCGCAGCGCTGCTGCTCCCGCTCGGACTCTGGCTCAGCTTCCGGACCCTCCGCCCGGCACGAGCCCGCCCCGTCCACCCGCCTTCGCCGCGCGGGACGAGAGGGCTGGCCCTGGCCGTCGGCGTCGTGGGCGGCGTCTACGGGATCGGTGGCGGCTCGCTGCTCGGCCCGGTCCTCGTGGGC
>NZ_JAELVH010000276.1 GCF_019399235.1 Streptomyces poriferorum
CCGCGTTCCTGGCCGCCGTGGTCAACGAACGTCAGACGCGTGATGCACGCCGGGCGTTCGCGGCAGCCCCTGCTGCTGCGCCTCTGCCCCACCCCGCTCCGCTCCCGCACCACACTCCCCCGACTCATCCCGTTGAGGCGTCCCACCCCGCTCCCGCGCAGGTCGCCCCTGCCCGGGCCGTCGGGCGGGACGGTGCGGCGGCGGGTCCCGGGGCGGAGGCGGTGCGGCGGTCCACGGGCGGCTTCGCTCCGCCCGCCTAAAGGTTGTTGCAGAACGTCTGGGATAGGGCATTCCTCTTGTATGGGTGGGGTGTTGCGGGCTGAGTCATTGTGGGTGGAGACGTTCACTGGCTTGCGGATGGGGCGGTTCGAGAAGTTGGTGAAGGTAGTACGGGAGCGGGGCGGAAACGGTCCCGGTGGAGGGCGCCCGTGGTGCCTGCCACTGGCGGACCGGGTCCTCCTGGTGGCCGTCTACTACCGGACCAATCTCACGATGCGCCAGCTCGCCCCGCTCTTCGGGATCTCCCCGGCCACCGTCTGCCGGGTCATCCATCGCCTGCGGCCGCTCCTCGCGATCGAGCCGGCGCCGCGGCCCGTCGCTGACGTCGAACGGTTGTGGATCGTGGACGGAACCCTCGTCCCGGTCCGCGACCGCAAGGTCGCCGCGTCCTCCCGCAACTATCGGTTCTCAGCGAACGTGCAGGTCATCATCGATGCGGACAGCCGCCTGGTGATCGCCTCAGCCCGACCCGTCCCCGGGAACAAGGCCGATGCCCACGCCTGGCGGGAATCGGACCTGCCCGCCATCGCGGCCGGGACAACGGTCATCGCAGACGGCGCCTACCTGGGCACCGGCTTGATCGTCCCGCACCGCAGAAGAGCCGGACGCCCACTTCTGCGCGGCCAGGAGGAGGACAACGCCGAACATCGGCGCGTCCGCGCCCGCGTCGAGCACACCTTCGCCCGCATGAAGAACTGGAAAATCCTCCGCGACTGCCGCCAGAAAGGAGACGGACTCCACCACGCCGTACAAGCCATCGCCACGATGCACAACCTCGCCATGACAGGCTGAACCAGCAGGTCAAACGCCATCCCGACCTGCCCACACCCACCCTTCTGCAACAACCTTTAGGGCGTGTTTCGAAAGTAGCGTCGTCCGCCCGAAGTGCGGGCCCGGCGGCGTCTGGTGCGTGCGATCGCAAGGCGCGGAAAGGGTCTCGTAGCGGAGCTACTAGGGCATTTCCGCAACGCCGCGAGCGTGCGTGCCAGACGCCGCCGGGCAGGCGGGACTTTCGAAACACGCCCTAGGTGTATTGCCCTGCAGCGTTGTTGACGCGGCTGATCGGCGGGTGTCCGTCGAGTGCGGTGTGGCAGCGGTGGTGGTTGTAGGTGTGCAGGAAGTCTGCCAGGGCCAGGGATCGTTCGTCGTTGCTGGTGTAGGGCCGTAGGTAGGCCCATTCGTCGAGCAGGGTGCGGTTGAAGCGTTCGACTTTGCCGTTGGTCTGGGGCCGGTAGGGCCGGGTGAGTTTCCCGGTGGCTTCCAGCTTGGTGAGGGCTGCTTTCCAGGCGAGGCCCTTGCGGTAGGCCCAGGCGTTGTCGGTCAGCACACGTTCGATGCGGGTGATGCCGTGGCTGTGGAAGAACGCGGCCGCGCGGGTGAGGAAGTCCGCGCAGGTCGCGACCTTCTCGTCGGGGTGGATCTCGCTGTAGGCCAGGCGGGAGTGGTCGTCGACGGCGGAGTGGACGTAGTCGAAGCCCATCTGGCTGCGGGTGGCCCGGCCGGCCTGGCGGCCAAGGGTTTTGTGTCCGCCGCCATCGGGGATCCGTCCGAGCTTCTTCACGTCGACGTGGATGAGTTCGCCGGGCCGTTCGCGTTCGTAGCGGCGGATCACTGTGCCTGTGGGGCGGTCGATCCAGGCCAGCCGGTTCAGCCGGTGCCGGGTCAGGATGCGGTGGACGGTCGAGGCGGGAAGGCCCAGGATCGGGCCGATCCGGGCCGGTCCCAGCTTGCGGTCGGTCCGCAGGCGGCACACCCGGGCCTCGACGTCGGGCGAGGTGCGGTGCGGTGTCGTGAGCGGCCTGCTGGACCGGTCGTGGAGCCCAGCCTCACCCTCGGTCCGCCAACGGTGCATCCACTTGTGCGCCGTAGCCCGAGAGATTCCCATCTCGGCTGCCACATGCGCGACAGGACGGCCCGAACAGACACGTTCGACCAGCAGCCGCCGACCGAAAACAGTCAGCCGGGCATTACGGTGGGACACGAAGACCTCCGTGCGGTGTGTTCCTAGACAGCTCCACCACACCGGAGGTCTTCGTCGTGTTCAAGACCTGCCGAGTGTCAACAACGCTCGTGATCAATACACCTAGGGCCCTGTCCGGCGTCCTTGATCCGGCCGGCAGGCCCTACCGGTCCGAGGGCGGGGACTCCAGCTCTTCGAGCTCGATGCCCGGGGCCGAGAGGACGACGTCTCCGGCGATGTGAACGGTGTGCTGCTCACCGGTGTCCAGGGCGCTGACCTGGTACGCGTCCACGTTCAGCGGCCCGTTGTCAGTGGGGTGCGCTTCACTGTTCACCAGGGCCCAGGACTGGTCGACGGTACGGGGGGCGAGCACCGGGTCCGTGAAGGTGACGACGCGGACCCGGGTGGCCGGAGAAGTGGGGGTGAGACGCAGCAGCCGTGCGGTGGCGACGAGGAATGCGGGGGACGTGCCGCTGAAGGCGTGGGCGCGGACATTGCCTTCGGTGGCGTGGGTGCCGCTCGGGTCGGTGCGCACCCAGGTGACGCCTTCGAGGGCGGCGCCGCGGACCTGCCAGCTCGCGGCGTGGAGTTCGAGGCGAATGGGGCGGCCGAGCTCGTCGAGGGTGAGGTCGACGGATCCGAGGTGATCGCCGGACGGGGCGGTCGTCTGGGAGACGTAGCGCCAGCCCGAGGGGCCTGGTGCGCAGTGGAAGTGTTCTTCACCGAGGGGGGTGTGGTCGTGGAGATCGTGGAGCGAATATCGGCCGCGTGGCATGGGGTCCTTCGGGTTCCTCGGGCTGTGCGGGTGCGGTACGGCGCAGGCCCCCGGCACGGGGGTGCGGGGGCCTGCGTTCGTAGCTGCTGCTGAGTCACCGGGTCTGCGGACGCGCGCGCGTCCGCAGACGATGCGGGGTCTGCCGGTGGCCGGTCTTCACCGACCGGTGGTGAGCGTCCAGGTCACCGGCAGGCCGTCGCGAATGGTGACGGTGTCAGTAGCGGTAGTGGTCGGACTTGTACGGGCCCTCGACCTCGACGCCGATGTAGGCGGCCTGCTCGGGGCGGAGCGTCGTGAGCTTCACGCCGAGCGCGGCGAGGTGGAGGCGGGCGACCTTCTCGTCGAGGTGCTTGGGCAGCACGTAGACGTCGGTCGGGTACTCCTCGGGCTTGGTGAACAGCTCGATCTGGGCCAGGGTCTGGTCCGCGAACGAGTTGGACATCACGAACGACGGGTGGCCGGTCGCGTTGCCCAGGTTCAGCAGGCGGCCCTCGGACAGCACGATGAGGACCTTGCCGTCGGAGAACGTCCAGGTGTGGACCTGCGGCTTGACCTCGTCCTTGACGATGCCGTCGATCTTCGCCAGGCCGGCCATGTCGATCTCGTTGTCGAAGTGGCCGATGTTCCCGACGATGGCCTGGTGCTTCATCCGGGCCATGTCGGCGGCCATGATGATGTCCTTGTTGCCCGTCGTGGTGACGAAGATGTCGGCCTGCTCGACGACGTCGTCGAGGGTGGCGACCTGGTAGCCGTCCATCGCCGCCTGCAGTGCGCAGATCGGGTCGATCTCGGTGATGATCACTCGGGCGCCCTGGCCCCGCAGGGACTCCGCGCAGCCCTTGCCCACGTCGCCGTAACCGCAGACGACGGCGGTCTTGCCGCCGATCAGGACGTCGGTGGCGCGGTTGATGCCGTCGATCAGCGAGTGGCGGCAGCCGTACTTGTTGTCGAACTTCGACTTGGTGACCGCGTCGTTGACGTTGATCGCCGGGAACAGGAGGGTGCCGTCACGGTGCATCTCGTACAGCCGGTGCACACCGGTCGTGGTCTCCTCCGTGACACCACGGATCTCGGAGGCCAGCTGGGTCCACTTCTGCGGGGACTCGCCCAGCGTGCGGTTCAGCAGGGTGAGGATGTACGCGTACTCCTCGCTGTCCGCGGTCGACGGGTCCGGGGCAGCGCCGGCCTTCTCGAACTCCACGCCCTTGTGGACGAGGAGGGTGGCGTCACCACCGTCGTCGAGGATCATGTTCGGACCGCCGGTGGGGGTGTTCGGCCAGGTCAGCGCCTGCTCCGTGCACCACCAGTACTCCTCCAGCGACTCGCCCTTCCAGGCGAAGACCGGGACGCCGGCGGGGGCGTCCGGGGTGCCGTCGGGGCCCACCGCGATCGCCGCGGCGGCGTGGTCCTGCGTGGAGAAGATGTTGCAGGAGGCCCAGCGGACCTCGGCGCCGAGGGCGACCAGGGTCTCGATCAGCACGGCCGTCTGCACGGTCATGTGCAGCGAACCGGTGATGCGGGCGCCGGCCAGCGGCTGCGCGGCGGCGTACTCCTTGCGGATCGACATCAGGCCGGGCATCTCGTGCTCGGCGAGGGTGATCTCCTTGCGGCCGAAGGCTGCGAGGGAGAGGTCGGCGACCTTGAAGTCCTGTCGATTGGCGACCGTCGTCATAACGGGCTGCTCCTCGTGATGGGTCGAGGGTGGGTAGGGCGGCTCTGCGGCACGCAGTGGGCACACGAATGCCCGGGCGGTTCCGCAGCGCAGTCCGTCGGAGGCCCTCTCTCCCTCGGCCGGTCCGGCGTACGGACCGATCGACCGCCATCAGCAGCGACGTCTGACACTGCCGACGAATCTACACCGAACGGCCCAGCCGCTCCCAGTCCACCGGGTCCGGAAGCGGCCTCATCGGCGTATCGGAGGCGGTCAGTGACCGGAATCCGTCGGGTCGGCCGGAGTGTCGGGGGCATCGCCCGGAGTGCCGTCGGCCGTCGGGCCGGCCGGAGTCGCGCCTGGTGCTCCGTCGGGTGTCCCGCCCAGCGCCTTGGCCGGGTTGACGCCGGCCGCGGCCGCCGCCGCGTTGTAGATGTCCGGCTCCAGGTAGATGACACGCGCGATCGGGACGGCCTCGCGGATGCGGGACTCCGCGGCGTTGATGGCGTTGGCGACCTCGGCTGCGGTGTCGTCGTGCTGAACCGCGATCTTGGCGGCGACCAGCAGTTCCTCGGGGCCGAGGTGGAGCGTACGCATGTGGATGACGCCGGTGACGGTGTGGCCGTCGACGACCGCCGCCTTGATCTTGTCGACCTGGTCGGTTCCGGCGGCCTCACCGAGCAGCAGGGACTTGGTCTCGGCTGCCAGGACGATCGCGATGACGATCAGCAGGATGCCGATGCACAGGGTGCCGATGCCGTCCCACACACCGTTGCCGGTGCCGAGGGCCAGGCCGACACCGGCGAGCGCGAGGACGAGGCCGATGAGCGCGCCGAGGTCCTCGAGCAGGACGACGGGGAGTTCCGGGGCCTTCGCGCGGCGGACGAACTGGGTCCAGGAGAGCGAGCCGCGGGTCTCGTTGGACTCCCTGATCGCCGTACGGAAGGAGAAGCTCTCGGCGATGATCGCGAAGACCAGGACGCCGACCGGCCAGTACCAGGCCTCGATCGCGTGCGGGTGCTTGATCTTCTCGTAGCCCTCGTACACCGCGAACATGCCACCGACCGAGAACAGGACGATGGAGACGAGGAAGGCGTAGATGTAGCGCTCGCGCCCGTATCCGAAGGGGTGCTGGGGGGTGGCCTCGCGCTGGGCCTTCTTGCCGCCGAGCAGCAGCAGTCCCTGATTGCCCGAGTCGGCGAGCGAGTGGACGCTCTCCGCGAGCATCGACGACGAGCCACTGAACAGGAACGCCACGAATTTGGCCACTGCGATCGCGAGGTTGGCGGCGAGCGCCGCCACGATCGCCTTGGTTCCGCCTGACGCACTCATGGGTGCCTGGTGTCCCTTCGTCGGTGCTGCGGCTCCGGCGGCCGCGGTACGGCCGGACATTGTTGCAGTCGCTGGTGCGGACGGTACGTCAGGCCACCACAGTGGCACGGAACACTGTGCCCGTACCGGACACTTCGGCCTTCTCCCCGGCCGGTACGAAGACCGATTCGCCCGGCTTCAGGCCGAGTTCGCCGGCCTTCGGCGTGCCCGCCGTGCAGAGCAGGATCTGGGGTGTGGCCGCGGTGAGGTCCACGGGGGCCGCGCCCGGTGAGAGGTCGAAGCGGGAGAGCCTGAACTCGTCGACCGGCGTCTCGTACAGCTCCTCGCCGGACGGGGAGGCCTCGGGCCGCAGGATCCCCGGTTCGGTCGCCTCGAAGCGGACGATGCGCAGGAGTTCGGGTACGTCGATGTGCTTGGGGGTCAGCCCGCAGCGCAGGACGTTGTCCGAGTTGGCCATGATCTCGACGCCGAGGCCTTCGAGGTAGGCGTGCGGAACACCGGCACTCAGGTACAGGGCCTCTCCGGGCTGGAGTTGTACGTAGTTCAGCAGCATGGCCGCCAGGACGCCGGCGTCGCCGGGGAAGTGGTGGGCGATGCGGGCGTACGGGGCGTAGGCGCCGCCGATCCGTTCGGCGGCGGCAGCCGTGGCCACGACCGTCTCGGCCATCTGCGCCGGGTCCGCGGTGAGGATCGCGGTGAGGACCTCGCGCAGGGCGGCCTCTTCCGGGTGGGCGCGCAGCAGATCGGCGTACGGCTTGAGGGAGTCGACGCCCAGGCCCTCCATCGCCTCGGCCGCCTCGACGGGCCGGCGGAAGCCGCACAGGCCGTCGAAGGGGGTGAGGGCGCAGATCAGTTCGGGCTTGTGGTTGGCGTCCTTGTACGTGCGGTGGGGCGCGTCGATCGGAACGGACCGGCTCTCCTCGTCCGCGTAACCCTGCTGTGCCTGGGCGAGGTCGGGGTGGACCTGGAGGGAGAGCGGGGCTCCGGCGGCGAGCAGCTTGAGGAGGAAGGGAAGACGGGGGCCGAACTTGTCGACGGCCGGCTGGCCGAGCTCCCCGGCCGGGTCGGCGGCGATGACGTCGGTGAGCGCTTGTTCGGCAGGGGGCGACGACGGGGCGACCGATGCTTCGGACGCGGAACCGGCGCGGGTTATCCGGGACGGGGCTCCGGGGTGGGCGCCCAGCCACATCTCCGCCTGCGGCAGGCCGGTGGGGGCGACCCCGAGCAGCGTCGGGATGAGTGTGGTGGAGCCCCAGGCGTACGGGCGGACGGTGTTGGAGAGCCGGTCCATGGAATTCGTCCTCGTGCTGTGTGGGATGCGGGGTGCGTGTGGGGGGGTGCGTGGGTCGCGACGGTCTGTGTGAGGGGCCGGCCGTACGTGCGGTGTCCTGGGCAGCACTGCCTGGGGCCGGGGCCGGGTGTCACATGGTTCAGCCGCGTCCCGAGGCGAGGGCCAGGTAGACGGCGGCGAAGTCCGTGACCGCGAGGAGCTCGGCGAGGGCTTCGAGCCTGCTGCCCTCCTCCGGTTCCAGCTCACTGATCGCCGTGTCGTGGCCCAGGGCGAGCTCGCGGGCCGCGGGGGCCGCGCTCAGGCCGCCGGTGGGCCGGTCGCGGAGCAGGACGACCCGGGCGTGGAGGGGTTCGGACTCCTCGACCCGGTCGCGGAAGAAGTCGTCGGGGTCGGCCCCGGCCGCGAAGGCACCGGCCAGCAGGCCTCCATGGGCGGGGAGCGCCTCGGGGAGTTCGGCCGCCAGGGCCGGACGGCCGGAGAGCTCGGCCAGGACCGCGGCGAAGCGGCGTCCTACCGGGCCCGCGGCGTCGCCCTCCGTCCAGATGAGGGGCAGGCTGTCCGCGAGTTCGGCGGCCAGGGTCTTGGCCGGGTTGCCGTACGTGGCGATCGCCGGTCCGCAGCGCTCCGCCGTACGGTCCAGGCGGTCGGCGACGCCTTGCAGCGACTCGGCGGGCGCGGTGACCAGGCCGACGCGGTCGAGCAGGGCGAGCAGCGGGGTGAACAGGGCCCACAGGGTGCCGGGGCCCGCGGCCGAGGTCTCGGCGTCGTACTCGCCGTGCGGGGCGGAGGCCATCGGCACGACGAGGCCGTGCACGCCGTCGATCGCTTCGCGCAGGGGGGACTGCCGGGGCGCCACGGCCACGACGGTGCAGCCGCGGCGGTACGCCTGCTCGGCGAGGAGTGCGAGGCCCGGTTCGGATCCGTCCGCCGTGATGACGAGGAGCAGGTCGACGGAGCCGGCCCAGCCGGGCAGCGTCCATCGCATCGCGCCTGCGGCGGGTGCGACGCCTGTCGGGTGGATACGCGTGACCGGGGCGGAGGCGCCGGCCAGGGCGCCGATCAGATCGGCGACGCCGGATGCGGCGGTGCCGGAGCCGGCGACCAGGACGGCGCGCGGGCGGCCCTCCGGGTTCAGCTCGGTGATCCCGGCCTCCGTCGCGTGCCGGGCGGCGGTACGGACCCGGGCCCCGGCCTCGGCGGCGCCGCGGAGCAGACCGCGGCGGTCGGCTCGGGCCAGGGATTCCGGGGCGTCGAGCAACGACTCGTCGAGCATGGGGACGGTCCTCCGATCACGTGCCGATCACCGTGCGGGGTGTGGGGCTGGTGTGGGGCCCGGTTACGCGGGGCGGCGGGCCTCGTCGACGAGGAGGACGGGGATGCCGTCCCGTACGGGGTAGGCCAGGCCGCAGTCAGCGCCGGTGCAGATCAGTTCGGGGCTGTCGGCCGCCGACCGGTCGTCGAGGGGGGAGTGACAGGCCGGGCAGGCCAGGATCTCCAGGAGGCCGGCTTCGAGCGGCATGGGTGGGTGTCCCTTCGGGCGGACGGGCGGGGCGGGCATGGAGTGCGGTGTTGCGGTGCGGT
>NZ_JAELVH010000277.1 GCF_019399235.1 Streptomyces poriferorum
CGCGGCGACGGCGGGCGCGTGCACCTCACCGGGACGACGGCGAGGACTGCCCCTGAGGCTGCCAGGGACGGCCGTTCATAAGGTTCTCCAGACCGGCCCAGGAGAAGTTCATCAAGGTGGCCGCCGCCTCCTTGGCCGAGACACCCGGAGTCTCGTTCGCCCATCCGGCGAGCGCCTCCGCGGCGCCCACCAACGCCTGCGCCAGCCCCGTCACATCGCGGTCGGGAAGCGCCGGATCGTGGTGCGCCTCGCGCGCCGCGGCGCCGATGAGACCCGTCACAAACGCAACGATCTCCTCGCGCATCACGTTCACCTCACCGGCGAACGGCTCCCCGTGCGTCCGCGCCTGCCGGTAGAGCACCGCCCAGCCGTCCGGGTTCTCCGCGGTGTGCGTGAAGAACGCCCGCAGCCCCTCCCAGAGTTGCCGGTCCGCCGGCAGCCCCGGCTGCACACCCGCCTGCACGGCTGCGACCAGCGCTTTCGACTCGCGCGCGATGCACGCGGAGAAGAGTTCGTCCTTGGAATTCAGGTAGAGATAGACCAACGGCTTGGACACGCCGGCCAGCTCGGCGATCTCGTCCATCGAGGCCGCACGGAATCCGCGCTGCCCGAAGATCCGCACCGCGGCATCCATCATCTGCTGCTCACGCACCGCGCGCGGCATCCGTTTGCTCTTCACAGCACCCACGTCGACTTCCTCCCGCCCCCGATGCGCTACTCCGCGGAGCCGGGTCCGCCCGGCCCGGACGGCCGGAAGTCGTGCCCCACGACGCACAACGGTGGACTCCCGGTCCGCGACGGACGAGCCGAGGCCGGTTGTGAGCGTCACGGTCGAGGACGTTCTCACGGGCCGGAATGAGCACCGCACGACAGCCTGACCGGCAGCATCCGTAACCGGGCGGCGTGTATGCACGTTGTGCAGCGCGGTATGACAGTCGGAGGGGCACATGTCCAAGCCGCAACGTGTGGCCATTTATGTCCGGATCAGCAAGGACCGCAAGGGTCAGGAGCTCGGCATCAAGCGCCAGGAGAACGCGTGCCGGGAGTTGTGCGCCCGCCTGGGGTGGACCATCCACAAGGTGTACTCCGAGAACGACACCTCCGCCTCCACCACCAGCAAGCGCAAGCGTCCCGCGTACGCAGAGATGCTGCGCGACGCCCGTGATGGGCTGGTAGACGCGATCGTCGTCTACTCCATCGACCGCCTGACACGTCGCATCTCCGAGCTGACCAGTTTCCTGGAAGAGCAGAAGGAGCATGGTTTCGCGTTCGCCACGACCGAGGGCGAAGACACCGACACGGCCAACGGGCGCATGATCCTGACGATCAAGGGTGCCGTAGCTCAGCAGGAGACAGAGCGAATGTCGGAGCGCATCAACGGCTCACTGCTTCAGCGGCGCGAGAAAGGCAAGCCGCACGCAGGCGGTCCCCGCGTCTTCGGGTTCGTACCGGACTCGGGCTTTCAGGAGGTCGTTCCCGAGGAGGCGGAGTTGATCGTGCGAGGGTACGACATGCTCACGGGCGCCCCGGCGAAGACGCCCGGAGACGTGGCGCGTCTCTGGAACGAGGCGGGCGCGCGGTCTCCCGGCGGGACCGCCTGGTCGATCCAGAAGGTCAAGCGGGTGTACCGGTCCGAACGGATCGGCGGGATCATCACGTACAAGGGACAGGACATCGGGGACAGCATCTATCCTCACCCGCTCACCCGCACACAGTGGGACAACGTCCAAACGGTGCTCAACGGGCGGGCAACTCCCGCCGCACAGGGCTCCGGCAAGCGCAAGCACCTGTACTCGGGCTTCCTCAGGTGCGGACACTGCCAGTCGATCATGCGTGTTCAGTGGGCGACGATCCAGGGCCGGACGTTCCGACGGACGCTGTGCCACTCGGGCCAGGTGGGGCACAACGGTGAACTGGGCTGCGGGAAGGTGAGCCGGTCGTACGCCTGGATCGAGGAACAGTTGAACGAGATGGTCGAAGCTGCCTTGGCCTCGCGCCGGCCGCAACCGCAGGAGGCACCCACCGAGGACTTGTCCGGACCAATCGCAGTGCAGGAGGACCGGATCAGGAAGCTGCGCCGGCGGTGGAAGGACGGCTCCATGGCAGACGAGGACTACTTCGACTCCCTCGGCCACCTTCGCACCGCATTGCAGGCCCTCCGCACCCGCGAGTCAGCAACGGTCGTCAGGCAGTCGCGGCGCGTACTGGAGCCCTTGACCGTGTGGAACGACTCAGCCGAGACCCTCGAACGGCGTCGGGCGATCGTCGCCCAGGTGATCGAGAAGGTCGAAGTGTTCAGCGTCGGGCGAGGGCGCCGGAGGCCGCCCGAGCTGGACTCGATCAAGGTGACCCCGGTCGGGGATTCCGATGACGCGGAGTGCCAGTCCCTCGAACATGGGGCATACCCAGCGGCTTGACGAGAAGCACGCAGAATCCCCCCACCAGCTGGGCAGGGGGATTCTTCAGCATGACCAAGGGTGTGATGCCCCAGCGTTACGCGGCGACCGCCACCTTCTCGCGAGACTCGGACGGCTCCTCGACCGGAGAGGCCGAGGCCGCGTTGAGCTTGTCGCGGTCGAGGATGCCCTCTCGTGCCGCCACGATCAACGGTGATACGACCTGGCCGGCCACGTTCGTCGCCGTCCGCATCATGTCCAGGATCGGGTCGATGGCCATCAGCAGGCCGACGCCCTCCAGCGGGAGGCCCAGCGTCGACAGGGTGAGGGTCAGCATGACCGTGGCGCCGGTCAGGCCGGCGGTGGCCGCCGAGCCGATCACCGAGACGAACGCGATGAGGATGTAGTCACCGACACCCAGCTGCACGTCGAAGATCTGCGCGATGAAGATCGCGGCGAGCGCCGGGTAGATCGCGGCGCAGCCGTCCATCTTGGTCGTCGCGCCGAACGGGACGGCGAAGGAGGCGTACTCCTTCGGGACGCCGAGGCGCTCGGTGACCTTCTGGGTGACCGGCATCGTGCCGACCGAGGAGCGGGAGACGAAGGCCAGCTGGATCGCGGGCCAGGCGCCCTTGAAGAACTGGAGCGGGCTGACCTTGGCGACGGTGGCGAGCAGCAGCGGGTAGACGCCGAACATCACCAGGGCGCAGCCGATGTAGACGTCGGCGGTGAACGTCGCGTACTTGCCGATCAGGTCCCAGCCGTAGTCGGCGATGGCGTAGCCGATGAGGCCGACCGTGCCGAGGGGGGCGAGGCGGATGACCCACCACAGGGCCTTCTGGAGGAGCTCCAGGACCGATTCGCTGAGGGTGAGGATCGGCTGGGCCTTCTCGCCGAGCTGGAGTGCGGCGATACCGGCGACGGCGGCCATGAAGACGATCTGGAGGACGTTCAGCTCGGTGAACGGCGTGATCACGTTGTCCGGGATGATGCCGGTCAGGAAGTCGAGCCAGGAGCCGGAGTGCTCCGGGAGCTTGCCGTCCTTGGGCGTGAGGCCGGTGCCGGAGCCCGGGTTGGTGATCAGGCCGATCGCGAGGCCGATGGCGACCGCGATGAGCGAGGTGATCATGAACCAGAGCAGGGTGCGGGTGGCCAGCCGGGCGGCGTTGTTGACCTTGCGCAGGTTGGTGATCGACACCAGGATCGCGAAGAAGACGAGGGGCGCGACGGCCAGCTTCAGCAGCTGGACGAAGATGTGGCCGACCTTGTCGAGCGTGGTGTAGAGCCAGTCGATGTCCTGGCTGCGGGCGAGCCAGCCGAGCAGGACGCCGAGCACGAGGCCGGCGACGATCTGGGCCCAGAACGGGACCTTGGGTATGCGGAAACCGGAGCCGGAAGGCTCATCGGTGGTGGTGGACGCGGGGTTCGCGGACACGGACACACTCCAGATGTGACGCATCGGGACGCACGGGGACGGTGTGCGGGGGGACGGGGGGTGCGGCGCCCGCGTCGGGGGCGGCGCCGCTGCATGATGCCGGTATCAGACGTTGCGGCAACAGACCGCGGACATACAGCGGCAGAGATCGACATGCAGGCGCTCCACGAGCGGGATGCTCGTGGCAGGTCGGAGGCGCACAGCTGTNTGTTAACGTGTTCGACATGAAGACAGCTGTGCGCCTCCGACCTGCCACGAGCGGGATGCTCGTGGCAGGTCGGAGGCGCACAGCTGTCTTCATGTCGAACACGTTAACACTTGAACTTTGAGAACCTCAAAGGTCTTCTTTGGGCCCGAGGGGTGGGCCTCAGCCCGCCTCCCGGCCCCGGGAACGCGAAAAACCCCAGTACAGGAGCGCTCACTCCGGTGCTGGGGTTTCGAGAAGAAAGGCGAGGGGTGTGAGGAAGCTTACAAAGCCCTTACCTCACCCTCACTCCGTCATTACTGGGTGACGCTGTCCTCGCGGGTGCGGTTGGCCTCGAGACGCGCCTTGGCGCGGTCGACCGAGGACACGATCTGCTCGGACATCTCGTCACGCTGCTTGCGCAGGAGTACGTAGCTGAGCGGCGCGGAGAGCACCAGCGCGAGCAGGACGACCCAGACGATGTTGGATCCCCCCGCGCCGGAGGGGATGACCCCGAAGTTGACGGCGATGGCGGCGACGACGAGGCAGCCGACGAAGATGCTCAGACGCATCGCGGTGTACCGGACGGTTGCGCTCGGCTTGGCAGCGGACACAGCTGGCCTTCTCTCTACGTACGACAGTCCTGCCCGACCAGTGAAGCATGCCCCACAATCGATCAGTTCGGAGGGCTGCGCCAATCACTCCGCCGGGGGCGCTCTCAGCCGAGGGGCAGCAGCATGATGACGTCGTCCCTGTCGTCGCCGTCGGACACCCGGATCGCCCCCGGCACCCGCCCGACCTCCTTGTATCCGCAGGCACCGTAGAAGCGGTCGGCGCCCGTGCCGCCTCGGCAGGTGAGGCGGATCGCCTCGATGCCGTCGATGGTGCGGGCGGCGTCGGCGGCTGCGGCCATCAGGTCGCGGCCGTAGCCGCGGCCCTGGTGGCGGGGGTGGACCATGACGGTGTAGATCCAGAGCCAGTGCGCCATGAGGCGGTGCGTGTTGTGGGTCAGGAAGGCCGTGGCGGCGATGGCGCCCTCCTCGTCGTAGCCGACGAGGATCCGGGTGCGGCCCTCGGCCATGGACACGAGGTGCTTGACCAGTTCGGGCCGCACGTCCTCGGCCGTCACCGGCGGCACGAAGCCCACCGCGCCGCCCGCGTTGGACACATCGGACCAGAGCTCGGCTATGCCGTCCCGGACCGACCGGTCGAACTTCGGATCCAGCTCAAATGTAAGTGCCATGCGCGCATGTTAACCATTACCCACCATCTGCTCAAACACCGTCCGGAACGCGAGAAAGCTCCGGCCGGGGACGGCGGCCGGAGCTTTCGTACAGCGCTGCGCGCGCGACGGGGCGCGCGCCGGGTCAGACCCGCATCGGCTGCGGCGACTCGCGCCGCCCGGCGTCCGGGCCCGGGTACTCGCGGATGATCTCGTACCGGGTGTTGCGCTCCACGGGCCGGAAGCCGGCGTCGCGGATCAGGTCCAGCAGATCCTCACGGCCCAGCTTGTTCGGCGTGCCGTAGTTGTCCGCGTCGTGCGTGATCTTGTACTCGACGACCGAGCCGTCCATGTCGTCCGCGCCGTGCTGGAGGGCGAGCTGGGCGGTCTGCACGCCGTGCATCACCCAGAAGACCTTGACGTGCGGGACGTTGTCGAACAGCAGCCGGGAGACCGCGAAGGTCTTCAGCGCCTCGGCGCCGGTCGCCATCGTCGTCCGCGCCTGGAGCTTGTTGCGGACCTTGCCGTCCTTCATGTCCACGAAGTCGTGCTGGTAGCGCAGCGGGATGAAGACCTGGAAGCCGCCGGTCTCGTCCTGGAGCTCGCGCAGCCGCAGCACGTGGTCGACGCGGTGACGGGGCTCCTCGATGTGCCCGTACAGCATCGTCGCCGGGGTCTTGAGACCCTTCTCGTGCGCGAGCCGGTGGATGCGCGACCAGTCCTCCCAGTGGGTGGCGTGGTCGACGATGTGCTGACGGACCTCCCAGTCGAAGATCTCCGCGCCGCCACCGGTCAGCGACTCCAGACCGGCCTCGATGAGCTCGTCGAGGATCTCGGAGGCGGAGAGCCCGGAGATGGTCTCGAAGTGGTGGATCTCGGTGGCGGTGAACGCCTTGAGGGAGACCTCCGGCAGCGCTTCCTTCAGCGCGCTCAGCGAACGCGGGTAGTAGCGCCACGGCAGGGTGGGGTGCAGCCCGTTGACGATGTGCAGCTCGGTGAGGCTCTCGCCCTCCATCGCCTTCGCGAGGCGGACGGCCTCCTCGATGCGCATCGTGTACGCGTCCTTCTCCCCCGGCTTGCGCTGGAAGGAGCAGTACGCGCACGAGGCGGTGCACACGTTGGTCATGTTGAGGTGACGGTTGACGTTGAAGTGGACGACGTCGCCGTTCTTGCGCGTACGCACCTCATGGGCCAGCCCGCCCAGCCAGGCCAGGTCGTCGGACTCGTAGAGCGCGATCCCGTCCTCGCGGGACAGCCGTTCGCCGTCCCGGACCTTCTGCTCCAGCTCGCGCTTGAGTCCCGCGTCCACTAGGGCGCCTCCCATTTTCTCTCCGTAACAGACTTCAGCTCACCGTACGCCTAGTGCCGCGACCGGCAATGTTTGCCCCGTAAGGAGCGTCGTCCGGTGCGTGTGATCGCAAGGCGGACAGAAGTCCTCGGAGGGGGCACCTCCCATGCCCTTCAGGCCATGGGGGAGGAGCTACTAGGGCTTTTGGCCGACGCGGCGAGCGCGCGTGCCGGACGACGCGACGGGGCAAAGCTTGCCGGGAGGGGCGCTAGCCCTCTTCCGGGAGGTCTCCGACCCGGTTCTCCCACTTGGTGGAGAGCACGATCGTCGTACGCGTACGGGAGACGCCCTTGGTACCGCTGAGCCGGCGGATGGTCTTCTCCAGGCCGTCCACGTCACCGACCCGGACCTTGAGCATGTAGGAGTCGTCGCCCGCGATGAACCAGGCGTCCTCGATCTCGGCGAGGTCCTTCAGCCGGTGGGCCACGTCCTCGTGGTCGGCGGCGTCCGAGAGCGAGATGCCGATCAGGGCCGTGACCCCCAGGCCGAGCGAGGCCGCGTCGACGGTGGCGCGGTAACCGGTGATGACACCGGCGGTTTCCAGCCGGTTGATGCGGTCGGTGACGCTGGGCCCGGAGAGCCCGACGAGCCGCCCCAGCTCGGCGTACGAGGCCCTGCCGTTCTCCCTGAGGGCCTGAATGAGCTGCCTGTCCACCGCGTCCATGTGACTGAAACCTTCCATTGTTCAGCAGTTTCGCGAGTCTACGTGTAGAATCTAAGGCATGCAGGCTTCACGGCCTGCAAATCTTTCCGAACTTCCAAAAAATGCTTTCGAATCTTCAGGAGTGGATACACCGTGTACACGATCGAGATGGCCTACGCCCGGATGCGCGAGCTGCAGGACCTGGCCAACCGCTCGCGTGCCCACCAGCCCGCCACGGCCCACCGGGCCGGCCTGACGCGCAGGCTGCGCGCCCCCAAGAAGCGCTGACCCCACCCGGGTCAGCCGCGAGAGCCGCCACCGAGCTCTCCCTCCCAGCGGCGGTACAGCTGGTGCGGCACTCCTGCCGCGTCCAGCACCCGTCCCGCGACGAAATCCACCAGATCCTGGATGTGCGTCGCCCCCGCGTAGAACGCCGGAGAGGCGGGCAGCACGACCGCGCCCGCCTCGTCCAGGGCCACCATGTGCCGCAGCGTCTGGCCGTTCAGCGGCGTCTCGCGCACGGCGACGACCAGCTTCCGCCGCTCCTTGAGCGTCACGCTCGCGGCCCGTTGCAGCAGGTCCTTCGAGAGCCCGAGCGCCACCCCGGCCACACAGGCCGTCGACGCGGGCACGATCAGCATCCCCTTCGCCGGGTACGACCCCGAGGACGGCCCCGCGGCCAGATCGCCGGCCGCCCAGTGCCGTACGCCGGACACGTCCACGTCGAAGGTGTGCGGCTTCCCGTCCGCCCCCCGCGCCAGCCAGCCGGCCAGGTCCTCCCGCCAGTGCGCGTCGCGGAAGGCGATCCCGGTCTCGTCCAGCAGCGTCAGCCGCGAGGCGCGGCTCACCACCAGGTCCACGCTCTCCCCCGCGGCCAGCAGGCCGCGCAGCACGGAGGCGGCGAATGGGGTGCCCGAAGCGCCTGAAACCCCGACAATCCAAGGCTTTCGCTGCTGCTGACTCACTGAAGTCCCGGAATCCACACCCCCGAGCCTATCCGGCACCCTTCTCCAGCGGCGCGTCAGGAGTTCGAGGCCCCGACGGGTACTACACCGTCAGGCCGCGCACCAGCAGGTCCAGCAGCGCACACGCGAAGAGCGCGATCCCGATGAACCCGTTGACCTGGAAGAACGCCCGGTTCAGCCGCGACAGATCGTGCGGCCGCACCACCCGGTGCTCGTACACGAAGGCCACGGCGACGATCACCATGCCCACCCAGTAGAAGAGCCCGGCCTCCGTGGCCAGTCCGAACCAGACCAGCAGGCCCGTCGTCACCACGTGGCAGACCCGCGCGCCCCACAGCGCCGCCGGGACACCGAAGCGGGCCGGGACGGACAGCACCCCGTGGGCGCGGTCGGCCTGGACGTCCTGGCAGGCGAAGATCAGGTCGAAGCCGCCGATCCACACACCGACGGCGAGGCCCAGGATCACCGCGTCCCACGACCAGCTGCCCGTGACCGCCAGCCAGGCGCCGACCGGGCCCATGGCCTGGGCGATGCCGAGGATCGCGTGCGGGTAGTTCGTGAACCGCTTGCCGTACGGGTAGACGACCATCGGGATCACGGCGACCGGTGCCAGCGCCAGACAGAGCGGGTTCAGCAGGGCCGCCGCCCCGAGGAACACGACGACGGCGACGAGCGCGCCGGTCCACGCCGACTTCACCGACACCGCGCCGGTCACCAGCTCACGGCCGGCGGTGCGCGGGTTGCGGGCGTCGATCTCGCGGTCGATGATCCGGTTCGCGGCCATGGCGAACGTGCGCAGTCCGACCATGGCGACGGTGACCAGCAGCAGCGTCGTCCACTGGACCGACCCGTCGTCCAGGAACATCGCGGTCAGCGCGGCGATGTAGGCGAAGGGCAGCGCGAAGACCGAGTGCTCGATCATCACGAGCCGCAGGAACGCCTTGACCTTGCTGCTCGGTTGCGCGGGGCCGGAGCCCAGGGTCGCTTCGGCGGCGCTCACAGTCCGTATTCCTTCCAGCGGCGGTCGACCTTCGCCGCCGTGTCCGGGTCGGACTCGACCATGTCCGGCCAGCCCCCGTCCCGGGTGTAGCCCTCCTCGGGCCACTTCTTCGTCGCGTCGATGCCCGCCTTGCCGCCCCAGAACTGCTGGTACGAGGCGTGGTCGAGGTGGTCGACCGGTCCCTCGGCGACGGTGAGGTCACGTGCGTAGTCGGTGTTGCCCAGCGCCCGCCACGACACCTCGTGCAGATCGTGGACGTCGCAGTCGGAGTCCACGACGACGATCAGCTTCGTCAGCGACATCATGTGCGCACCCCAGATCGCGCTCATCACCTTCTGGGCGTGCTTGGGGTACTTCTTGTCGATCGAGACGATCGCACAGTTGTGGAAGCCACCGGACTCGGGCAGGTGGTAGTCCACGATGTCCGGAACGATGATCTTGAGCAGCGGCAGGAAGAACCGCTCGGTGGCCCGCCCCAGCGGCCCGTCCTCGGTCGGCGGCCGGCCGACGACGATGGACTGGAGCAGCGGCCGCTTGCGCATGGTGACGCAGTCGATGGTCAGCGCGGGGAACGGTTCCTGCGGCGTGTAGAAGCCGGTGTGGTCGCCGAAGGGGCCCTCGGGAAGCATCTCCCCGGGCTCCAGCCAGCCCTCGATGACGACCTCGGCGTTGGCCGGGACCTGGAGCGGCACGGTCTTGCAGTCGACCATCTCGATGCGCTTGCCCTGGATGAATCCGGCGAAGAGGTACTCGTCGATGTCCCCGGGCAGCGGGGCGGTGGAGGCGTACGTGACCGCGGGCGGCGCGCCGAAGGCGATGGCGACCGGCAGCCGCTCGCCGCGCTTGGCAGCGACCTGGTAGTGGTTGCGGCTGTCCTTGTGGATCTGCCAGTGCATGCCGATGGTGCGGCGATCGTGGCGCTGCAGGCGGTAGAGCCCCAGGTTCCGGACGCCGGTCTCGGGGTGCTTGGTGTGGGTGAGCCCCAGGTTGAAGAAGGAGCCGCCGTCCTTGGGCCAGGTGAACAGCGCGGGCAGCCGGTCCAGGTCCACGTCGTCGCCGGTGAGGACGACCTCCTGGACGGGGGCGTTCTCGGACTTCACCTTCTTCGGCGGTACGTGCACCATCGTGCCGAGCTTGCCGAAGGCCTCCCGTACGCCGACGAAGCCGTGCGGCAGTTCGGGCTTGAGCAGTCCGCCGATCTTGTCGCTGATATCGGCGTAGGACTTCAGCCCGAGGGCCTTGAGGAGGCGCTTGTCGGTGCCGAAGACGTTCATGGCCAGGGGCATCGAGGAGCCCTTGACGTTCTCGAAGAGCAGCGCGGGTCCGCCAGCCTTGTTCACCCGGTCGACGATCTCACCGACCTCCAGGTAGGGGTCGACCTCGGCCTTGATGCGCTTGAGCTCGCCCTCGCGCTCCAGGGCCCGGAGGAGGGAACGAAGATCGTCGTAAGCCATGCCGTCCAGTCTGACATCCCGCCTGCCGCGGGCTGCCGGGGCTCCCCCGCGTCGGAGGCCGCGCTTCTCCGCGGGATGCGGGATACGGCATCCCGCGGAGAGGCGGCCACCCCAGGGGGCCGGGCGCCGGTGTGACGGCATGGGCCTCGGTGAGGCCGGGCGCCGGTGTGACGGCGTGAGCCTCGGTGGGGGCCGGGCGCCGGGCGCCGGTGTCAGCAGGCGCCGAGGTCCTCCCAGACGCCCCATTCGCCGGTGCTGCCGGGCTGCTCGCCCTGCGTCCACCACTTGGCGCGCCAGGTGTGGTCGCCCAGGGACACGGTGTCGCCGCCGTTGTAGACGCGCCCGGCCTCCCAGGCGGACGCCGCGCAGTCGCCCGGGTCGCCGGGGTCACCCGGGTCGGTGCCGCCGCCGATCTGTACGTCGACGCAGGCGTAGAACGCGTTGGCGGTGTCGGAGATGTTCCAGACGGCGAGGACCTTCTGCCGGCCGGTGAGGGAGCCGAAGTCGACCCGGTGGGTCACCGTGGCTCCGGGCTGGGCGCCGCCGTCGTTGAACTGGGCCACCTTGGCGCCGCCGACGAAGTACTGCCAGCTGCTCGTGGCGTGCCGGGCGGTCAGCTGCCAGGAGAAGTCGGCCGAGCTCCCGACCGGTGTGACCTTCCAGTTCTTGCTGTCGTCGTCGAGCTCCGCGAAGTCCGCGTGGCCGCCGCTGCAGCTCGTCAGCCCCTTGGGGCCCTCGACGCTCTGCGGCTCGTACTTGATCTGGCCGCAGTCGACGACGCCCGCGGCGCACTGGGCCTGACGGCTCGGGGGTGAGGAGACGTATCCGTGCGCACTCGCGGTGGTGGCGGGCAGGGCGACCGCGATGAGGGGGGCGATCCCCGCGCCGATCACGAGAGCCAGTCTTCGCTTGGCGTTCATGCCAACTCCTTCGCCGAAGGGGCTGCCGCAGGCAACGGCAGCATCAGGACGCGCCCGCACCGGCGTGGTCCCGTGGCGTGATGCGCACCGGGCACGGTGAACACACGGGTGCGGCCGGTGGCGAGGGGGGCGCCGCCCCGCAGACCCTTCGCGCGCCGCCGGCCACGCACTGTCGACCGGGACTCACCTATAGGTCTGGACCATACTCGGGGCGGGGCGTCCGTCAAGAGTGCGCACCGCCCCGAGGCGCGCGGCCGCACCGGCGACCAGTACGCGCCAACCGCCTTACCCCACAGGGGTTCTGGGGGCGCATGGCGCGATCCGCCGGCGGAGGCAGGGCCATGAGGCCTTTCGCGGAGAAGGGCGAGGAACGAGCAACGCCTCGGACAGCGGCCGCGAGGTCACGGCCGGCCGAGCCCGCCCCCCGGCCCGCTCTCCCGGGGACGTAAAGGACACCCGCTACTCTGGGCGCGTCACCGGGGCAGGGCATCGCCCCGCCAACTCTCCTCGGGGGGACCTCTCCACCATGCTCCGGGCCCTGATCTATCTCCTGCCTCTGGCGCTGACGATCTACGCGTTCATCGACTGCCTGAACACCCCGGAGGACGAGGCCAAGCACCTGCCGAAGGTCGCCTGGGTCTTCATCATCCTGCTGTTCTGGATCGTCGGCCCGATCGTGTGGCTGGCCGCGGGCAAGCTGCGCCAGGTGCCCGAGGGTGGCCGTACGCCCTCCGAATGGCACCGCGGCAGCCGCCGGCAGTGGGTGGCGCCCGACGACAACCCCGACTTCCTGAAGTCGCTCAAGGACGAGAACGAGAAGGACGAGACCGTCCTCAAGGACTGGGAGGCGGACCTGCGCCGCCGCGAGGACGAGCTCAAGCGGCGGGAGGGCGGGCCGGAGTCGACCCCGCCCGCTTCCTGATCCCGAGCACGACCCAGCGCCCGATCGCGATCGTTCGAAAATCTTCACCCCCCTCCAACACCCGGCCGATATCCTGATGTTGACGGAGTGACAGATCAGGGTGGGCGGCGGAGCTGGGGGTGCTGTGGAGCGAGACCTGTACGGGCGCGAGGCAATTTTCGGTGACGACGGACTTGCGGCGCGGCTGACCGGTCTCACTCCGCACGGTTCGCGGCGGGTCACCTGCGAACACGGCGTGGACCCGCCCGTCGCGGTGCTGACCGGCGGCCGGGGCATGGGCAAGACGGCCGTGCTCAAGCAACTGCGCAGCCTGTACCGGGAGATCACCCCGGTCGCCCTGGTGGACTGCGAGGCCGTGACTCCGCCCGCCGACCCGGGACCCGGCTGGACGCCCGTGACGGGAGTGCTGCCCGAACTGGCCACCCAGCTCACGGCACGGGTGCACGCCGCCCGCCCCGTGCAGTTCCCCCGGCTCAGCCTGGGCCTGGTCGCCGTGGCCTCGGTGTCCTGGCGGCGGGAGGACGAGTCCCGGGCCCAGCGCGACCTCCAGTCGCTCGGCCCGGTACTGGCGACGCTCGACACCCGGGCCGACACCGCGACGG
>NZ_JAELVH010000278.1 GCF_019399235.1 Streptomyces poriferorum
CCCGCGAGCATCGTCGCCGCGTGGTGGACGTTGCCCCCTCCGGGCGGCGACGATGCTCGCGGGTCCGGGCCAGGTCGGGCCGTCGGCTCCGCAGCCGCCCGGTCCGCCGGGTCCGCCCGGTGCGCCGATGGGCCAGGGCGGGTCGCTGGGCGGGGCCCCCGGCCCCGTACCGCCTCCCGCGTACGGGTATCCGCAGGCGCCGACAGGTCAGCCGACCGTCGGCCCCGGCTACCAGGCCGTGCTGCGGTACCGCGGGCCGGACGGCAGCGAGCAGCAGCTGATCCGTCGCTCGGCGCCGGGCACCCCGCACCCCGAGTGGCAGATGCTGCACGAGCTGCGGGCGATGAACGTGCCGCCGCAGCAGGTCATCGAGCTGCACACCGAGCTGGAGTCGTGCGAGCTGCCGGGTGGTTACTGCGCCCGGATGATCCGTGAGACGTGGCCGCAGGTGCGGATCACGAGCGTCGCTCCGTACGGGACGGACCATGCGAGCCGGCAGCAGGGCATGCAGCATCTGCTGACCCATCAGGGCGAGCTGCACCAGGTCGCGGACGGCCCGGCGCGGCCGGCGCCGGTGCGGGCCCCGCTGCCGCAGGCGCCGCCGCCGGTGCAGGTGCCGCCGGAGGCGATCGCGGAGGAGATGCTGCAGACGTTCGGTCCGCAGGGGGTGCTGCGCTTCGATCAGCGCGCGGTGTCCCGCCAGGGCGTGCCGGAGATCGTGGCGCGGACCCTGGTATGGGCGGGGCTGCCCGCCGACTTCGGGCCGTTCTTCTGGGCGCAGCCGGGGCAGCCGGTCGTGCCGACGCTCGCGGAGCTGGCGGCGCAGCGGCAGGTGCAGGCGGCTCCCGACGCGGGGTCGTACCTGGTGATGGGCTCGGACTTCGGCCGGGCGATCTGTGTGCAGTACGGGACGGCGAACATCGTGGCCGTGCCGGTGGAGGCGGGCCCCGGCGGGCAGCCGGTGGCGCCGCAGTTCGTGAACACCGGGCTGCCGGAGTTCACGCGTTCCATGGCGTTGCTCGGCCGGATGTGGCGGCTGCGGTACGGGCTGAACCCCGAGCAGGCGGGTCGCTGGACGGTTGACTTCCAGGCGCAGCTGGTGGCGGTCGACCCGGCGGCTCTGGCGTCGCCGGAGAGCTGGTGGTCGGTCCTGCTGGAGCAGATGTGGGACGGGCTGATCTGACGGCCCGGCCGTTGCGGTAGTGCGGGTGTGGCGCCTCTTCCCTTCGGGGGAGGGGCGCCATGTCTGTTCCGTGGGCTGTGATGCCTGTCGCTTCCGTCCTGAAAGCATCGAAACGATTCCGACTTCTTGACCAATTGCCGCATCCTTGACGTATTGCTCAGTGGTCGGAGAGTCGGAAAGAGGCGTCAAGGATGAGTTCTGCACCGGTGTCCGCGCACGGCTTCGTCGGCGTACGCGGCCGCGGTTACCGTCCGGAGCAGGTGGACCGGACCGTGGCCGCGCTGTCGGCGGAACGGGACGGGGCGCGGGATCAGGTGGCGCGACTGACGGCGCTGGCGGAGCGCCTGGTGGCCGAGTCGGCGCGGCTGGACGAGGCCGTCGCCGCGCTGGCGCCGCAGGACTATGCGTCGTTGGGGGAGCGGGCGCAGCAGATCCTGGCGCTGGCCGAGGGCGAGGCGGAGGCTGTCCGGGCCGCCGCCGCGGAGGAGTCGCAGGCGCTGCGGGACGAGGTGGATGCGGCGGCGCGGACCCTGCGCGAGTCGGCGAGGGCCGATGCGGAGGCGATGCGCGCGGCCGCGACGGGCCATGCGGAGCAGGTGCTGTCCGCTGCCGAGGGCACCGCGGCCGAGGAACTGGCCGCGGCCCGGCTGGAGGCGGCGAAGGTCCGCGAGGAGGCGGAGGCCGCGATGGCGGCGACCGTGAGCCGTACGGACAGTGTGCTGGCCCATCAGGAGCAGGAGCACAGTGAGCGCCGGAAGGCTCTGGGCGAGGAGCTCGAGGAGGCCGGGGCGGCTCAGTCGGCGGAGCACGCGGAGCTGACGGAGCGGGCGGAGGCCGGTCTTGCCGCGGCGCGGCGTGCGCTGGCCGAGGCGGAGGAAGCCGCGCGCCACGGCCAGGAGGACGCGGCGGCGCAGGGGGCCGAGCTGATCGCCGGGGCCCGGGTCCGTGAGGAGCGGGTCGTGCGGGAGACGGAACGGATCCTGCGCGAGCACGAGGAGGGCCGCGAGGACGTGCAGGCGCACATGGCGCACGTACGCAACTCGCTGGCGGCACTGACCGGGCGGGTGGCTCCGGCGGAGGACTGACGGGGCAGCCGCGCCCGGCCCCGGCGCCGGGCGTGGCCCCGGACGGGCGCAACCGGATCAGGGGCGGGGCTGCCGCTCCCAGGTCAGTGGCGGCGCGGGCGCTCCCGGGTCAGGGGCGCGGCCAGGGGCGCTGGGAGATCTGCTCGATCCCGGTGTTGAAACGCTTGAGGTAGCCGGCGAAGGCGGCGATGTCGTCGTCCGGCCAGTCCTTCATGACCTGGTCCAGGGACTGGACGACGCGTTCGCGTTCCGCGTCGAGCAGTTCCGTGCCCTTGCCGGTGATGCGGAACTTGCGGGCCATGCCGCCGTCGGGGTCGGCGATGCGCTCGGCCAGTCCGGCACGGGTCACGGCCGCGGTCTGGCGGTTGAGCGTGGAGGCGTCGAGGCCGAAGGCGTCGCTCAGTTCGCCGTTGGACATGGGGCCCTGGACGCGCAGGCGGCTCAGCAGGGTGTAGGCGCTCCGGTCCAGGAGGGCGTTCTTGTGCCGTCCGCCCCGGTGGTCGGCGAGGCTGTGACGCCCGAGCAGCATCTGCTCGTACTCCACCTCTTCTGTGGGCCTCGCCATGTCTGCGGCCTCCTGCTTCTGCTGCTTCTGCGCCGGGATCGGTCGCGCGCCGGATTCTGGGCGGCGCTCCATGCTCTCATGCGATGTGCACGGGACACGGCATGTGTATGACACATCAGGCATGTACGATGCACGTCGCTGTCCCGGTAGCCGGGACCACGACCCCAAGGAGTTCCTCCCTCATGGATGCCCCCCAGCCGACAGCCAGATCAGGCGGTGTGATCGCCACGCTCGCCTTCGCCGGCACCGTGGCGGCGGTCATGCAGACCCTGGTCACGCCGCTCATCGCGGAGCTGCCGAAGATCCTCGACACGACCTCCTCCAACGCCGCCTGGGTCATCACGGCCACCCTGCTGGTCTCGGCGGTGTGTGTGCCGGTCTCCGGACGGCTGGGCGACCTGCTGGGCAAGCGCCGGATGCTGCTCGTGTGCGCGGTGCCGCTGTTCGCCGGCTCGGTGGTCTGCGCGCTCTCGTCGACCGTCGTCCCCATGATCGTCGGACGCGGTCTGCAGGGCATGGGCATGGGTATGGTGCCGCTCGGCATCGCCCTGCTGCGTGACGTGGTGCCGAGGGAGAAGCTGAGCTCCTCCATCGCCCTGGTCAGTGCTTCCCTCGGTATCGGCGGCGCCCTCGGCCTGCCGATCGCGTCGGCGGTCGCCCAGTACGCGAACTGGCGGGTGCTGTTCTGGGGCTCCGCCGTGCTGGCCCTCGCCATCTTCGCCCTGGTCTGGTTCCTGATCCCGGACGTCCCGGCCGCAGCCAAGGGGCAGCGCTTCGACATGCCCGGCGCCCTCGGCCTGGCCATCGGCCTGGTCTGCCTGCTCCTCGCCGTCTCCAAGGGCGCCGAGTGGGGCTGGGGCTCCGCGACGACGATCGGCCTGTTCGTGGCCGCCGTCGTGGTGCTCGTCGCCTGGGGCTTCTGGGAGCTGCGCACCAAGGACCCGCTGGTCGACCTGCGCACCACGGCCCGCCCGCGGGTGCTCATCACCAACCTCGCGTCGCTCTTCGTCGGCTTCGGCATGTACGCCGGAATGCTGATCGCGCCGCAGCTGCTGCAGTTCCCCGAGGCCACCGGCTACGGCCTGGGCCAGTCGATGCTCCAGGCGGGTCTGTGGATGGCCCCCGGCGGCATCATGATGATGATCGTCTCCCCGCTGGGCGGAAAGCTCACCGACGCCCGCGGGCCGAAGTTCACGCTGATCAGCGGCGTGCTGGTCATCGCTGCGGCCTACGGCCTGGGCATTCTCCTGATGGGCTCCGCCTGGGGCCTGATGCTGTTCCTCATGGTCAGCAGCAGCGGTGTCGGCCTCGCCTACGGCGCGATGCCCGCCCTGATCATGAGCGCGGTCCCGGCGTCCGAGACGGCCGCCGCCAACGCGTTCAACACCCTCATGCGCGCGCTCGGCACCTCGATCGGCGCCGCCGTGATCGGCGCGGTCCTCGGACAGATGACCACGGAGACGGCCGGCTACAGCTTCACCTCCGAGGCCGGATTCCGTACCGGCCTGATGTTCGGCTGCGGCGTCGCCCTCGTCGCCGTGGTGATCTCGTCGTTCATTCCGGCCGTGCGAGCGGCCGCCGCCGGTGAGAAGGGCGAAGCGACCGCCTCGCCGGAGGTGGCCGCGGTCAGGAACTGACCCGGACACCGATCCCGCCGAGGCGGTCCCCCGGGGTGGCGCAGTGCGCACCCGGAGGACCGCCTCGGCGTTTTGGCGGGCTACTTGATGTCGAGGATCTGTTCCAGCGGGTCGATCGCGAAGTAGACGAGGAAGAGTGCCGCGGTGCCCCAGAGCAGCCAGTGGACCTCACGGGCCTTGCCCAGGCACGCCTTGATGATGACGTAGCTGACGAAGCCGGCGCCGATGCCGTTGGTGATGGAGTACGTGAACGGCATGACGGTGATCGTGAGGAACGCCGGGATGGCGAGGTCGTAGCGGTCCCAGTCGATGTGCTTGACCTGGGTCATCATCAGGAATCCGACCGCGACCAGTGCGGGTGACGCGGCCTGCATGGGCACGATGGTCAGGACGGGCGAGAAGAAGAGGGCCAGGGCGAACATGCCGCCCGTGATCAGGTTGGCGAAGCCGGTACGGGCGCCCTCGCCGACACCTGCGGCGGACTCGACGTAGGTGGTGGCGGACGACGCGGAGGCGGCACCGCCGGCGACCGCGGCCGCGCCGTCGATGAGCAGGACCCGGCCCAGGCCCGGCACCTGTCCTCTTTCGTCGAGGAGTCCGGCTTCGGCGGTGACGCCGACGACGGTGCCCATCGTGTCGAAGAAGTCCGACAGGATGAGCGTGAAGATGAGCAGGATGACGGTCAGGACGCTGATCTGGCCGAACGAGCCGAACAGGTCGAACTGGCCGAGCAGTCCGAAGTCCGGGGCGGCGACGGGCTTGTCGGGCATCGAGGGGACGGTCAGGCCCCAGGACTTCACGTCGGCGAGCGAGTTGATGACGACCGAGACGATGGTCATCACGACGATGCTGATGAGGATCGCGCCCTTGACCTTGCGGGCGAGGAGCACGATCGTCATGATCACGCCGAGGCAGAAGACCAGCATGGGCCAGCCCGTGAGGGTGCCGCTGCCGAGCTGGACGGGAACGGTGGTGTTCGCGGCGTCCGGGATGCGGGTGACGAAGCCGGCGTCGACGAAGCCGATGAAGGCGATGAACAGGCCGATGCCGACGCTGATGGCCTGTTTGAGCGCCTGCGGGATGGCGTGCATGATCGCTTCGCGTAGGCCCGTCGCCACGAACACGCAGATCAGCAGGCCTTCGAGCACGATGAGGCCCATGGCCTCGTCCCAGGCCATGAGCGGGGCGACCTGGTACGCGACAACGGCGTTGATGCCCAGCCCCGCGGCCAGGGCGAGCGGCAGATTGCCGCCCACGCCCATGATGAGGGTCATCACCGCGGCGACGAGGGCGGTGGCCGTCACCAGCTGAACGGTGTCCAGCTGGTCGCCGAACTTGTCCTTCGCGCCACCGAGGATGATCGGGTTGAGCACGAGGATGTACGCCATGGTGAAGAAGGTGGCGAAGCCACCGCGAACTTCCCGGCCGTAGGTCGATCCGCGTTCGGTGATGCGGAAGAACCGGTCGAGGGCGCTGCCACCGGATCTGGTCGGCGGTATGTCGGCCGGGCTGGTCTTGTTGGGGTGCATGGGGACGTCTCCTGGGCCTGCAACGGACTGGGGGAAGAGGGAACGGCGAAGCCACGGCTGCCGGCACAGGTGACAGGCAGCGCTGTGCGAACACACATGCGGCTTCTTGCGAGCGGATCATACGTGCCACCGCTTCACCCTCAAGTGCCTTGCCGCATAACGGTGTTGATGACTCGAATCCGTCTGTCGGTTCCTACGGAATCGCCGGTGATCTATGGAGTCAAAGCGTGATTCAGGCGACAGCGGTCATGGCTTTTCCGGTGACAGTGCCCATACGTTCTGTGCGTGCATCCTCCACCCCCCTTCAATGCGCGTGCTGCCCGAGCCCTGCGTGAAAAGCTCGGGATGGCCCACGGCCACGTCGCGTACGCGATGAGAACGTCCTTCGGGACGGCTCACGTCACCGCCGACCACATCGCGGCGTGGGAACGCGGATCCGCCCTGCCCGATCCCCATGAACTCGCGGCGCTCGCCGGCGCGTTGTGGTGTCATCCCAGCGAGGTCATGGGACACCCGCGCACCTTGCGCGAGCACCGCATCGCCCGCGGGATACCGGCCGAGGACGTCGCCCGCGCCACGGGCCTGTCCCTGGCCTCCTACGTCCACATGGAGGAGACCGGCCGGTGGACCGGTGACCACAGGCAGTCCGCGAAGCTCGGCAGCCTGCTCGGTCTCCCGCCGCGCGACCACGTCGCGATCACCGGGCTGGAGGACGAACTCGCCCGCCTGCTCACCGAAGCGGTCAGCACCCGGTGGCAGGCGCACGCCCGAGCCATCGCCAAACTCATCTCGGTGGACCGCAAACAGCTGCACGGGCCGCTGGACTCCATGTACCAGGAGTACCAGGCCCTCATGGCGGCCACCCTCAGCCGGGCCAGCGGCAGCACGGCCTCCGGTGAGGACGGGCGACGCTACGTCGAGGGGATCGTCGACCACTTCTGGGCCAGGCTGTCGGAGTAGCCGCAGATGGCCCCGTACCGGCGGATCCGGGGCCGCGCCCCATTCCTCAGGTTCGGTCAGCCGGCGGCGCGCCCGCGAGGATCCACGGTTCCTCCGCCTCGTACATCCGCCGCTCCTCCACGGCCGTGCGCTGTCCGAGGACCGTGCCCAGCCAGCCCGCGAGGAAGCCGGCCGGGATGGAGACGAGTCCGGTGGTCGTGAACGGGAACCAGTTGAAGTCGTGGGCGGGGAAGACGGCGGCGGGTGAGCCGGAAACCAGGTCGGTGCCGGTGATCAGGACGAGTACGGACACGGTTCCGCCGATCAGCGTGCAGAGCAGTCCGGTACGGGTGAAGCGCCGCCAGAACATGCTGTAGACGAGCGCCGGGGCCAGGGCGGACGCCCCGACGCAGAACGAGAGCATGACCAGCGCCTGGAGGTTCCAGTGCCGGGCCGGTACGGCGAGCGCGATGGTGAGCAGTCCCACGCCGGCCGCCGCGGCCCGGGCGGTGCCCATTTCGACGGGGCCGGCGACGGGCGCCCTGCCCGGGGTGCGCATCCCGTGCAGTCCGTGGGCGAACAGGTCGTGGGCGAGGGAGTTCGCACAGGCCAGGATCATTCCGGCGACGGACGCGAGCAGCGTCAGGAAGATGGCCGTGGTCATCGCCGTGACGACGACCGCACCGGCCTCGCCCGCCGAGGCGACCGCGCCGCTGACCTGGAGGATCGCGCTGTTGCCCTGGGGACCGGCGGCGGTGATGGCGGTGCGGCCGACGAGCGCGGCCGCGCCGACGCCGATCACGGTGAGCAACAGGCACAGGACGACGACGACGGAGACGGCCCAGGACATCGAGCGGCGGATGGCCGGGGCGCTGCGGGCGCTGGTCATCCGCATCGTGATGTGGGGCAGGCAGGCGCCGCCGAGGACGACGGTGAGTTCGGAGCTGACCATGTCGGTGCCGTTGCCGCCGAACTGGACGCCGGAGCGCAGGAAGGCGTCGCCGGCGCCGCTGCCGTGACGGGCTGCGTCGAGCAGGGCGCCGGTGTCCCAGTGGAACCGGTTCATGATCAGTACGGAGACCGTGAGACAGGCGACGAGGAGGACCACGGTCTTGACGATGTGGATGAACGCGGTGCCCTTCATCCCGCCGATCGCCGCGTATCCGATCATCACGATCCCGAGCGTGATGATGCATCCGGTGCGGAAGCCCGAGCTGTCGAACCCGAGGATGAAGGCGAGCAGATCGCCGCTGCCCGCGAGCTGGACGACCATGAGCGGGACGAGGGCGGTCAGCGTGACCGCGCAGGCGGCGACCCGGACCGCGCGGCCGGGGGCGCGGCGGGTGAGGATGTCGCCCATGGTGAACCGGCCCGCGTTGCGCAGCGGTTCGGCCAGCAGGAACATCAGCAGGACGAGGGAGAGCGCCGTGCTCAGGGCGAGGACGAGGCCGTCGTAGCCGGTGAGGGCGATGACGCCGGTGGTGCCGAGGACGGTGGCGGCGGAGAGGTAGTCACCGGCGATGGCGAGGCCGCCGCGGACGGGCGAGAGCGTGCGGTAGCCGGTGTAGAACTCGTCGAGGTCGTCGTGGTCCGGTCCGGTCATGACGCAGAGCAGCAGGGTGACGGTGGCCACCGCGATGAAGGCGACGAGGGACATCGTCTGGGCGGATTCGTCGAATCCGGTCATCGGCGGGCTCCTGTCCTGCGCAGTTGCGCGGCGAGCGGGTCGACGGTCCGGCGCGCGATCCGCTCGTACAGGACGATCGCGAGGAGCGTCACGGGCAACTGGCACAGCCCCAGGGCCAGTCCGGTGGTGAGGCCGCCGCCGAGGGGGCGGCCCATGAGCCCGGGGGTGTAGCCGGACAGCAGCAGGAAGAGGGTGAAGTAGCCGAGCGCGGTCAGGGTGGCGGTGCGCCGCAGCAGCCGGTACGCGGTGCGCAGCCGGCGCAGGTCGCCGTGGCGTCCCGGCGGGGGTACGGGGGTGGTGCGCGGGACGGCTCCGCGA
>NZ_JAELVH010000279.1 GCF_019399235.1 Streptomyces poriferorum
CCGGCGATTGAGGCGCGGCGTCCGGGGCGGAGGCCCGGTTGCGGGAAGGGGCGGGCAGGGGGCAAGCCCCGCGCAGCGGCCCCGGCGGCACGGGCCCACGGAAAAGGGCCGGGCCCCGGGGAATCCCCGGGGCCCGGCCCTCAGCCTGCCGACGGCTACGCGCTCAGCGAGCGCGAACCGCTCAGTTGTCGTCCTCGTCGATCAGGAACCCGCGCATCGGCGAAGGCGCCTGCTGCATCGGCTGCGGCGCCTGCGGCCGCACCGGTGCCATCGGCTGGGTCATCGCCGGCGACATCTGCTGCTGGCCACCGTACGAAGGCCCACCGCCCATGGACGGGTTGCCGCCCATCTGCTGGTTGCCGTGACCGCCGTGGTTGCCGCCCATGGTGTGACCCATGGCACCGGCACCGGCACCGGCCGGAGCCAGCGAGGGCGACGGCGGCAGCGAAGCGGCAGCCGGCGTCCGCGGCGGGGCCAGCGAGTCGTCGGCCTGGGTCTCCAGCTGACGCAGCTGGCTCTCCAGGTAGGACTTCAGACGGGTCCGGTACTCGCGCTCGAAGCCGCGCAAGTCCTCGACCTTGCGCTCCAGCGTCGCGCGGGCCGACTCCAGCGAGCCCATCGCCACGCGGTGCTTCTCCTGCGCGTCCCGCTCCAGCGCGTCCGCCTTGGCACGCGCGTCGCGCTCCAGGCCCTCGGCGCGGCTGCGCGCCTCACCGACGATCTTGTTGGCCTCGGAACGGGCCTCCGCGATCGCCTGGTCGGCGGTCTGCTGCGCCAGGGAGAGGACACGGGCGGCGCTGTCGCCGCCGGGCCCCTGCTGCTGCATCTGCGGCGGCTGCTGCTGCTGCATCTGCTGCATCTGCTGCTGCTGCGGGTTGTGGCCGCCCATGGGGCCACCCATCGGTCCGCCCATGGGACCGCCCTGCATCGGGCCGGGGCCGTGCGGGCCCTGCGGACCGGGGCCGTGCGGACCCTGGGGGCCGTGGCCACTGGGACCGGCCGGCAGCTGAGGAGCACCACCGGGCAGCTGGGGCGGACCCATCTGCGGGGGCTGCTGCTGCTGGACCGGCGGACCAGATATGGCGGCGGGCACAGGCGCACCGGGACGGTCCTGCGGCTCCGGCTTGCGCATACCCTGCTGCTGCTGGTTCTGCGCGGCGGCACGCGTGGCGGCGGCCAGCTTGGCGCGCAGGTCCTCGTTCTCACGGAGCAGGCGGGTCAGCTCGGACTCGACCTCGTCGAGGAAGGCATCAACCTCGTCCTCGTCATAGCCTTCTCGGAGGCGGACCGTCGTGAACTGCTTGTTCCGCACGTCCTCGGGGGTCAGCGGCATCTCTTCTTCACCTCTACGTAGTCGTCGGCAGTCGGCAGGACCGTATCGCTCACAGCCTGGTCACGATGCTGATCAGGATGGAAACGATGATCATCAGAACGAAGAAGGACAGGTCGAGTGCCACGCCCCCGAGACGCAGCGGCGGGATGAACCGCCGCAGGAGCTTCAGCGGTGGATCGGTGACCGTGTAGGTGGCCTCAAGGACGACCACCATCGGCTTGCCCGGCTGCCATGAACGTGCGAACTGGAAGACGTAGTCCATGACCAGCCGGAAGATCAGCACGATGAGGAAACACATCAACGCGATGTAGACAACACTTTGTGCGACGCCCATCCTCGCGCTTCCCTCTCCCCTGGCTCTCGTAGCTCCGGCCTTGCGGCCGGGTCGTTCCCGGTGTCGTGTTCTCAGCTCTGGTTGAAGAATCCGCCCTCTGCGATGCGGGCCTTGTCCTCCGCCGTGACATCGACGTTAGCAGGCGACAACAGGAACACCTTCTGCGTCACTCGTTCAATGCTGCCATGAAGACCGAAGACGAGGCCCGCGGCAAAGTCGACAAGTCGCTTCGCGTCCGTATCGTCCATCTCCGTGAGATTCATGATCACCGGAGTGCCCTCACGGAAGTGTTCCCCGATGGTACGGGCCTCGTTGTAGGTCCTGGGGTGCAGCGTGGTGATGCGGTACGGCTCCCGCTCGGACACGACCTTGGGCATGATCACCGGTGCGTTCTTCTCCATGTTCGGGCGTTCAGGTGTGATGGATGCCACGGGGGCGATTCGGGCGGGTCGCTCTCTCTCCGCCGGAATCTGAACCGGCTCCCGCTGCGCCGGAGGCTGCACCACTCGTACCGGTTCGTCCCGTTCCCGCTCGACCTGATGCGCGGGCTGGTGCCGGCGCCGGTCGCGCTCGGGCTCCGGCTCGGGTTCGAATTCGTCGTCGGGGTCGAACCCCGGGCCGTCGTACCCATCGTCCTCCACGAGGCCGAGGTAGACCGCCATCTTGCGCATCGCGCCGGCCATGCTCTGAGTCCTCCGCTCTGTGGTGGATCGGCATCTGTCACCAAGTGCCCGCGATCCACTGTGGCCTGCCCGCCAGAGGCGGTAATGACCATATTTTCTGCTGTGGTCCGACTTGCTTGGCGACGTTACCCGAGCCCGGGTCGGACTCCGAGTACCGCAGTACCGACGCGCACATGTGTCGCTCCGGCCGCAACCGCGTCCTCGAGGTCCGCACTCATCCCTGCAGAGACCATGTTCGCAGCCGGATGGTTCCCGCGCAGCCGGGATGAGAATTCCATCAGCCGGTCGAACGCCGCGCGTTGCCTGCCGGCGAACGGCCCGGCGAGCGGCGCGACGGTCATCAGACCGTCCAGCCGCAGTCCGGGTGCGGCAGCGACGGCGTCGGCCAACTCCGCGATCCCGTCGGGCGCGACACCGCCGCGCTCCCCCCGCTCCCCGCTCTCCGCGTCGAGCGCGACCTGGATGAGGCACCCGAGTTCGCGCCCGCCGCGGCCGGCCGCGACGGAGAGAGCGGTCACCAGCTTCGTACGGTCCACCGACTGCACGACATCGGCATAACTCGCCACGGATCGGACCTTGTTCGTCTGCAACTGACCGACAAAGTGCCATGTGAGGGACAGATCCGCACATTCGGTGGCCTTGGGGGCCGCGTCCTGGTCACGATTCTCCGCGACATGGCGCACACCGAGTTCGTTCAGGACCCGCACATCACTCGCGGGGTAGGTCTTGGTGACCACGATGAGGGTCACCTCTTCCCGTTTGCGACCGGCGGCCGCACAGGCGGAAACAATGCGTTCCTCCACCTGCGCGAGATTTGCTGTGAGTTGTGCCTTACGCTCCGTCATGCCCTATCCGTCCAGCCAGACATATCCGGCGAGCCGCCCGGTGGTGCGGTCGCGTCGGTACGAGAAGTGATCGCCCGATTCGAGGGTGCAGAAGGCCGAGGTCTGCCGGTCGGTGACGCCGAGGTCCGCCAGTTGTGCGTGGACTCCGGCAGTGACGTCCACCGCCGGGGTGCCCCAACTGGTCTCGGACCACGAGGCGGGAACGACCGCCGCGACCTCGTCCCGCATTCCGGCCGGCACCTCGTAGCACCGGCCACAGACGGCCGGCCCGGTGCGGGCGGTGATCCGGGAGGGTTCCGCGCCGAGCGAGACCATGGCCGCGACCGCGGCGGGTACGACTCCCGCGACCAGACCGGGACGGCCCGCATGTGCTGCTGCGACGATTCCGGCGACCGGATCGGCAAGCAGTACGGGGGTGCAGTCGGCGGTGAGGACGGCGAGCGGGAGTCCGCGTCGCGCGGTCACCACCGCGTCCACGGCGGGAATCTCGCGGGTGTCACCCCAGGGTCCTTCGACGACGGCGACGTCCCGGCCGTGCACCTGGTTCATCCAGACGACCTGCGCCGGATCGAATCCGCGGGCCCGGGCGGCCCGCTCCCGGTTGGCCAGGACGGCGGCGGGGTCGTCACCGACCGCACCGCCGAGATTGAGCTCCGCGTACGGAGCGGCGCTCACCCCGCCCCACCTGTCGGTGAAGGAGAAGTGAGCGCCGCCGTCCGAAGAAACAGAATCCTTGTGACTCACTGCGTGTTGCGGACCTATCACTTCAAGAAGTCCGGAACGTCCAGCTCTTCGGCCTGGGAGTCCTGGTAGGGACGGGCCGGCGGGACGTGCGGCGGGGCGACCGGCGGAAGGTGGCTCTCGTGCGCCACCGGAACCGGCTCGGCCTGGACCGGGGGCTCCTCGCGCGTGGGCACGGAACCCAGTCCGCTGTTCTGGCGCACGGGCTCGGCGGCCCGGACCGGCGGAGCCGACTCCTCGCGCTTGGCCGAGTTCGCGCCCAGGACGTTCTCCCGGCGGGCCGGGGGCTGTCCGCCGTCGAATCCCGCCGCGATCACGGTGACCCGTACCTCGTCGCCCAGCGCGTCGTCGATGACCGCGCCGAAGATGATGTTCGCCTCGGGGTGCGCCGCCTCGCTCACCAGCTGCGCTGCCTCGTTGATCTCGAAGAGACCGAGGTCGCTGCCGCCGGAGATGGAGAGCAGGACACCGCGGGCGCCGTCGATGGACGCCTCCAGGAGCGGCGAGGAGATCGCCATCTCCGCGGCGGCCACCGCGCGGTCGTCGCCGCGGGCCGAGCCGATGCCCATGAGTGCCGATCCGGCCTCGGACATGACCGACTTGACGTCGGCGAAGTCGAGGTTGATCAGACCCGGGGTGGTGATGAGGTCGGTGATGCCCTGGACGCCCGAGAGCAGTACCTGGTCGGCCGACTTGAACGCGTCGAGCACGCTGACCTGGCGGTCCGAGATGGACAGCAACCGGTCGTTGGGAATGACGATGAGGGTGTCGACCTCTTCGCGGAGTTCGGCGATGCCGTCCTCCGCCTGGTTCGCGCGACGCCGGCCCTCGAAGGTGAACGGCCGGGTGACCACACCGATCGTCAGGGCGCCGAGCGAGCGCGCGATGTTGGCGACGACGGGTGCGCCACCGGTGCCGGTGCCGCCGCCTTCTCCTGCGGTGACGAAGACCATGTCGGCCCCCTTGAGGACCTCCTCGATCTCTTCACGGTGGTCCTCTGCCGCCTTACGACCGACGGCCGGGTTCGCCCCGGCGCCGAGGCCGCGGGTGAGTTCACGGCCGACGTCGAGCTTGACGTCGGCGTCGCTCATCAACAGGGCTTGCGCATCCGTGTTGATCGCGATGAACTCGACGCCCTTGAGACCGACCTCGATCATTCGGTTGATGGCATTGACACCACCGCCGCCGACACCGATGACCTTGATGACTGCGAGGTAGTTCTGCGGTGCTGCCACGTCGAAGGCCTCTCGCCTCGAGTTACATGTCGTCGCTTGGCGGTAGTCCCGCCGCGACGACGGATGCCGATTGGGACGGTCCGAACGCCGACCCAAACCCTAACCTTGAAGTTTAGGGTTACCAGTGTGTCTGCTTCATGGACTCTTCCGAACAGGACACTAAGTCGACAAGTGGCGCACGTTCAACGAACACGCCGAACCTCCCGTTTTTCTTTTCACCCTATGTGATCACCCGTAGCGCTGACCAACCAGGGTGCTGGCCAGGCCAAATGTGCGTCAACTACCCGACACTGCCGGAGCGGTGGGCGCACTCACGTCGAAGTGTCCTGCTTTGGGAGCAGCTTTCATGAGAGCGGTGAGGACTTTCGCCTTCACCACACCTTCTTCACTGCTCCCCCAGATCACGGTGCGGTTCCCGGTGAGTCCCAGGGAGACCGAATCGTACGAGATGACTCGCACGACCCTCGTTTCCCCGGCGACCCCGTCCGGAAGATCGCCCGCCACCCGGACCGCTTCCCGCACCAGTCGCTCGCTGCCGAACCGGCGCTGGCTCGCGGACCGGCCGGGTGTCAGTTCCAGCAGGGGTACCTGCCCGGGAGCCTTGTCCACCGTCGCGAAGCGCACGCCCTCGGCGTCCACTTCGATGAACTTCGCGCCCTTCTTCACCAACAGAACCGGCTGTCGTTCGGTCACTTTAAGTCCGATGCCGTGCGGCCATGACCGTACGACATCCACCGAGTCGATACGAGGCAACTTCTGGCGCAACCGCTCGGCGACGGCGTCCGTGTCGACGGAGATCAGCGGGGCACCCATCGGCACCGCCGCGGCGGCCTCCACCTCGGCGGGTGTCAGCACGTCGACGCCGGTGATCCGGACCTGCTCGGCGCGGAGCCAGGAGGAGCCGTAGAGCGCCCAGACGGCGCCGGAGCCGAGCAGCAGCACGGCCGCGGCGATCACGATCAGGAGCGTGCGCCGGGACATCCGGTGCCCCTGGACCCGTGGGCGCGGTGAGCGGTCCCGGGTCTCCTTCTGCTGCCCTGTACCGCGCTGGGCGGTCGTCGGTCCGGCCACGCTCGCTCCTTATGCCGGGTCCGGGGGCGCCGCCCCCGGACCCGTCCGCCTCACGCGCCTCGGCGTGCGGCGATCGCCTCGTACACCATGCCGACCAGCAGATCGTCGGCGTCCCGGCGGCCGAACTCGGCGGCGGCTCGGGACATTTCGTACAGCCGGTGCGGATCCGACAGCACCGGAAGGACGTTGCCCTGCACCCACTCGGGGGTGAGCGCCGCGTCGTCCACCAGCAGTCCGCCGCCGGCGTTGACCACCGGCTGGGCGTTGAGCCGCTGTTCGCCGTTGCCGATCGGCAACGGGACGTAGGCGGCGGGCAGCCCGACGGCGGAGAGTTCGGCGACGGTCATCGCGCCCGCGCGGCAGAGCATCATGTCGGCCGCGGCGTACGCGAGGTCCATCCGGTCCACGTACGGTACCGGGATGTAGGGCGGCATCCCGGGCATGTTGTCGACGCGCGGCATTTCGTTCTTCGGGCCGACCACGTGCAGGATCTGGATTCCGGAGCGCTGGAGCAGCGGTGCGACGCGCTGGACCACCTCGTTGAGGTGGCGGGCGCCCTGCGAGCCGCCGGAGACCAGCAGCGTCGGCAGGTTCGGGTCGAGCCCGAAGGCGGCACGCGCCTCGGGACGGACCCGGGCCCGGTCCAGGGTCGCGATGGTGCGGCGCAGCGGGATGCCGATGTAGCGGGCACCACGGAGCTTGCTGTCGGGGGTGGAGACGGCGACCCCGTGCGCGTACCGCGAACCGATCTTGTTGGCCAGGCCCGGCCGGGCGTTGGCCTCGTGGACCACGATCGGCACTCCGGCGCGCTTGGCCGCGAGATAGCCGGGCAGCGCCACGTAGCCGCCGAAGCCGACCACACAGTCCGCCTTGGTGCGTTCCAGGATCTGCTCGGCGGCCTTGATGGTGCCGCGCAGCCTGCCCGGGACGGTGATGAGTTCAGGGGTGGGTTTGCGCGGCAGCGGTACGGCCGGGATCAGGGCGAGTTCGTACCCCCGCTCGGGTACGAGCCTGGTCTCGAGTCCGCGCTCCGTGCCGAGAGCGGTGATTCCCACGCTCGGGTCCTGCCTCCGCAGTGCGTCCGCGAGGGCAAGCGCGGGCTCGATGTGGCCGGCGGTCCCCCCACCGGCGAGTACGACATGCACCGAAATTCACCGCTCTCCGGACGGACGCTTCTTGACGCGCCGTCTCATCGTCTTCCATCTCACCCCGGGCCTCCGCATGGCCAGGGCCGCCTTCGCCGCCGGATCCGCTCGCGCGAACGCGATCAGCAGCCCGACGGCGAACATGGTCGGCAGCAGGGCCGACCCCCCGTAGGAGAACAGCGGGAGCGGGACACCGGCGATCGGCAGCAGGCCGAGCACCGCACCGATGTTGATCACGGCCTGGGCCGTGATCCAGGTGGTCACACCTCCCGCTGCGTACCTCACGAAGGGGTCCTCCGTGCGTCCGGCCACGCGGATACCCGCATAGCCTAGAGCCGCGAACAGGGCGAGTACCGACAGCGTCCCCGCCAACCCGAGTTCCTCCCCGGTGATGGCGAAGATGAAGTCGGTGTGTGGTTCGGGCAGTTGACCCCATTTTTCCACACTTGCACCGAGCCCGGATCCGAACCATCCACCGGACGCCAGAGCGTAGATACCGTGCACGGCCTGCCAGCACGAGCCGCCGGGGCCCGGTTCGCTGGCCCCCATGCAGTCCAGGCGGGACATCCGGTTCGGGCTGGTCTTGATCAGCAGGAAGGCGATCAGGCCGGCGGAGGCGAGCACTCCGGCGAACAGCCGGGTCGGGGCTCCGGCCAGCCAGAGCAGTCCGAACAGGATGGCCGTGAGAATGATCGCAGTGCCCATGTCACCGCCGAGCATGATCAGCCCGAGCAGCATGAAGGCGACCGGGACCAGGGGCACGAGCATGTGCTTCCACTGGGTCAGCAGCCGTTTGTCCTGTTTGCGGGCGAGCAGGTCGGCCCCCCACAGGACGAGGGCCAGCTTGCCGAACTCGCTGGGCTGGAGCTGGAAGGGGCCGCCCAGGTAGAGCCAGTTCCGGTTGCCGTTGACCGACATCCCTATCCCCGGCACCTGGACCAGCACCATCAGGAAGACGGCGCCCATCAGCAGGGGGTAGGACAGGGCCCGGTGCAGCTTCACGGGCATCCGGGCGGCGGCCGCCATCAGTCCGGCCCCGATGACGGCGGCGAGGAACTGCTTGCGGAAGAAGTACGTGCCCGGCTTGTCGAGCTCCAGCGCCTTGATCATCGAGGCCGAGTAGACCATCACCAGGCCGAGCACGGTGATGAGCAGTCCGGCGCCCAGGATCAGGTAGTACGCGGTCAGCGGGCGGTCCCACGCCCGGCGCGCCTGCTCGTACAGGCGCCGCGCTCCCCCGCCCCGGGGCGAACGGGGCCCGCCGGAGGTCCTGGAGCGCGCCACGGGGGGCCGTCGGGAGCCGGCGGCCGGCCTGACGCGCAGCGCGAGTCCGGCGGGGAGCGGTGCGCCCCCGGCGGCGAGGAGGGGTGGATGGAGCGCCCGGCTGATCGCGGAGCTCGCCCGTGAGCGGTCCCCGCGGCGTGCGGCAGAGCTCTCTTCGGCCGGCATGGTCCCTGTCCCCTCCACTGCTCGTGCCCGGGGCTTCGGTGCCGGGGCCCCGGGCCCCCGGTACAGCCGTACGTACCCGGGTGCTCCGGGACCGTACGGCGCGGAGGCCGGGCCCGTCAGGCGCTCTCGGCGGCGAGCGTGCGGACGGCGTCCGCGAAGGCCTCGCCCCGCTTGTTGTAATTGACGAACATGTCCATCGAGGCGCAGGCGGGAGCCATCAGTACGGTGTCTCCCGGCCGGGCGAGCCGTGCCGCCTCGCGGACCGCCTCGTACATCGCCCCAGTGTCGGTCCGGTCGAGGTCGGTCACCGGGACCTCGGGCGCGTGTCGCGTGAGGGCTTCGCGGATGACGGCCCGGTCGGCGCCCATCAGCACGACGCCCCGCAGACGTCCCGCGCACCCGGTCACCAGCTCGTCGAAGGTGGCGCCCTTGGCCAGTCCGCCGGCGATCCAGACGATCGGGTCGTAGGCGGCCAGGGAGGCCTCGGCGGCGTGGGTGTTGGTGGCCTTGGAGTCGTCGATGTACGCCACCCCTGCGACGTCCGCGACGTGCTCGATGCGGTGCGGGTCGGGGCGGAAGGCGCGCAGCCCGTCGCGGACGGCGGCGGGCTCCACGCCGAAGGCGCGGGCCAGTGCCGCGGCCGCGAGGGCGTTGGCGATGTTGTGCGGGGCGGGCGGGTTGACGTCCGCGACCTCGGCGAGCTCCTGGGCGTTCTTCTGCCGGTTCGTCACGAAGGCGCGGTCGACGAGGATGCCGTCGACGACCCCGAGCTGGGAGGGCCCGGGAGTGCCGAGGGTGAAGCCGATCGCCCGGCAGCCCTCCTCGACGTCCGCCTCGCGCACCAGGTCCTCGGTGGCGGGGTCCGCCACGTTGTAGACGCAGGCGACGGTGTTGCCCTCGTAGATCCGGCCCTTGTCGGCGACGTACGCCTCCATGGAGCCGTGCCAGTCCAGGTGGTCGGGTGCCAGGTTGAGGACGGCCGCGGAGTGGGCGCGCAGCGAGGGCGACCAGTGCAGCTGGTAGCTGGAGAGCTCGACGGCCAGGACGTCGTACGTCTCCTCGCCGAGGACCGCGTCCAGGAGCGAGACCCCGATGTTGCCGACGGCGGCGGTGCGCAGCCCGGCGGCCTCCAGGATCGAGGCGAGCATCCGTACGGTCGTGGTCTTGCCGTTGGTGCCGGTGACCGCGAGCCAGGGTGCTGGTTCGCGGCCGTCCCTGCCGCGCAGCCGCCAGGCGAGTTCGACGTCGCCCCAGACCGGGACGCCCGCCTCGGCGGCCGCGGTGAAGAGCGGCTTGTCGGGCTTCCAGCCCGGGGTGGTGACGATGAGCTCGGTGGACTCCGGCAGGGTGGCCCCGTCGCCGAGGCGCACGGCGATGCCCTGCGCCTCCAGCTCCGCGGCCTGACCGCGGGAGCGCTCGTCGTCCCCGTCGTTGACGACGGTGACGACGGCGCCGAGGCCGTGCAGCACCCGGGCCGCCGGGATCCCGGAGACTCCGAGTCCGGCGACCGTGACGTGCTTGCCCTGCCAGTCCACGTTGCTCACTTCTTGGCTGCCCATCCTGCGTAGAAGAGGCCGAGGCCGACGATCACGCACATGCCCTGGATGATCCAGAAGCGGACCACGACAAGGACTTCGGACCACCCCTTGAGTTCGAAGTGGTGCTGGAGCGGTGCCATCCGGAAGACGCGCTTGCCGGTCATCTTGAACGAGCCGACCTGGATGACGACGGACATCGTGATCATCACGAAGAGGCCGCCGAGCACTGCCATCAGGAACTCGGTACGGGAGCAGATCGCCAGTCCGGCGAGCGCGCCGCCGAGGGCCAGCGAACCGGTGTCACCCATGAAGATCTTGGCGGGCGAGGTGTTCCACCACAGGAAGCCGAAGCAGGAACCCATGAGTGCGGAGGCGACGACCGCGAGGTCGAGCGGATCTCGCACCACGAAGCAGGCGCTCGGATTGGTGAGGGTGGCCGCGTTGGCGCAGGACTCCTGGAACTGCCAGAGCCCGATGAACGTGTACGCGCCGAAGACCATCACCGACGCGCCGGTGGCCAGGCCGTCCAGACCGTCCGTCAGGTTCACGCCGTTGGACATGGCGAGAATCATGAAGAGCGCCCAGACCACGAACAGCACCGGGCCGATCGACCAGCCGAAGTCCTCGACGAACGAGAGCTTGGTGGAGGCGGGGGTGTTGCCGCGGGCGTCGGCGAACTGGAGCGAGAGCACCGCGAAGGCGATGCCGACGATCAGCTGGCCGGCCATCTTGGCCTTGGCCCGCAGGCCCAGCGAACGCTGCTTGACGATCTTGATGTAGTCGTCGAGGAAGCCGACGATTCCCATGCCGGTCATCAGGAAGAGGACCAGTACGCCGGAGAAGCGCATGTCCTCGCCGGTGATCACCTTGGCCAGGACGTACGCGATGATCGTCGCCAGGATGAAGGCGATGCCGCCCATGGTGGGCGTGCCCTTCTTCGATCCGTGGCTGCGCGGACCGTCGTCCCGGATGAACTGCCCGTATCCCTTGCGGGCCAGCAGCTTGATGAGCAGCGGGGTACCGACCAGGGTCAGGAAGAGCCCGATGGCCCCTGCGAAGAGGATCTGCCTCATCGGGCGGCGACCTCGCCCTCGGTCGCGTTCCCCAGCAGTGCCGTAACGACCTGCTCCAGGCCGACCGACCGGGACGCCTTCACCAGCACGACGTCTCCCGGGCGCAGTTCACTGCGCAACAGGTCGACGGCAGCCTGTGCGTCGGACACATGCACCGACTCCTCACCCCACGAACCCTCGTTGTATGCGCCCAGTTGCAGCCAGGAGGCTTCTCTGCCCCCGACCGCGACGAGCTTGCTGACGTTGAGCCGGACGACAAGCCGTCCGACCGCGTCGTGCTCGGTGAGCGAGGCGTCGCCGAGCTCGGCCATCTGGCCGAGCACCGCCCACGTACGACGCCCCTTCCCCATGGCGGCCAGCGCGCGCAGCGCGGCCTTCATGGATTCGGGGTTGGCGTTGTAGGCGTCATTGACGAACGTCACGCCGTCCGGACGCTCGGTGACCTCCATGCGCCAGCGGGAGAGGGTGCCCGACTCGGAGAGCGCCACGGCGATCTCGTCTGCGGACAGGCCCAGCTCATGGGCGACGGCGGCCGCGGCGAGCGCGTTCGACACGTGGTGCTCACCGTACAGGCGCATGGTCACGTCACTGCACCCGGTGGGTGTGTGAAGCCTGAACGAGGGGCGGCCGTCCTCGGTGAGACGGACGTTCTCACCCCGTACGTCCGCATCCGCGGCTTCGCCGAAGAGCAGTACCCGGGCCTTGGTCCGGGAGGTCATGGCGCGAACGAGCGGGTCGTCGGCGTTGAGGACGGCGAGGCCGTCCTCGGGGAGGGACTCGACCATCTCGCCCTTGGCCTGAGCGATCTGCTCCTTCCCGCCGAACTCGCCGATGTGGGCGCTGCCGACGTTGAGGACGAGGCCGATGCGCGGCGGGACGAGTCCGGTGAGGTAGCAGATGTCGCCGATGTAGCGGGCACCCATTTCGAGGACCAGGTGCTGGGTCTCCTCGGTGGCGCGCAGTGCGGTGAGCGGCAGACCGATCTCGTTGTTGAGGTTGCCGGCCGGGTAGACGGTCGGGCCCTTGCGCTCCAGGAGCTGGGCGATCAGGTCCTTGGTGGAGGTCTTGCCGGCCGATCCGGTGAGGGCGACGACGGTGGTGCCGAGGCGGCCGACGACGGTGCGGGCGAGCGCGCCGAGCGCCGCCACCACGTCGTCCACGACGATCGCGGGAACGCCGACGGGGCGGGCGGCCAGGACGACTGCCGCGCCCGCCTCGACGGCGCGCTGCGCGTAGTCGTGGCCGTCGACGCGTTCGCCGGCGAACGCGACGAAGAGGCTGCCTTGCTTCACCTCCCGGGAGTCGATCACGACGGGCCCGCTGACGGTTACGGCCGGATCCGGTATGTCGTACGACTGCCCGCCGACGATTTCGGCGATCTCGGCGAGGGAAAGGGCGATCACTTGGTCATCCCTGACTGTTGTTCTCGTGGGTGGGGGCACGGTGGGTGGCGTTCTCGTGTCCCAGGGACCGCTCGATGGCCTTGCGCAGGACCACCCGGTCGTCGAAGGGGCGCACCACTCCGTGGACGTCCTGGCCCTGCTCGTGCCCCTTGCCGGCGATCAGCACGGTGTCCCCGGGGCCTGCGCGTCCGACGGCGGCCGCGATGGCGGCGGCCCGGTCGGCGTCGACCAGGACGTCACCGCGTTCGTGCACGGGCACTTCGGCGGCACCGGCGAGCATGGCGGCGAGGATGCCGAGGGGGTCCTCGGAGCGGGGGTTGTCCGAGGTCAGTACGGCGGTGTCGGCGAGCCGGGCCGCTGCCGCGCCCATCGGGCCGCGTTTGGTGGTGTCGCGGTCGCCGCCGCAGCCGAGGACGATGTGCACCTTGCCCTCGGTGACCTTCTGCAGGGAGCGCAGCACCGACTCGACGGCGTCGGTCTTGTGCGCGTAGTCGACGAGTGCGAGGTACGGCTGTCCGGCGTCGACCCGCTCCAGCCGGCCGGGCACCCCGGGCACCGCGGCGACGCCGTCGGCGGCGGTCTGGAGGTCGATGCCCGCGACGGCGAGGGTGACGATCGCGGCGAGGGTGTTGGCGACGTTGAACGGGCCGGGCAGCGGCGCCTCGGCGGCGGCCCGCTCGCCCTTGGGCCCGACGACGGTGAAGGTGGAGCCGAGCTGGCCCACCTCGACGTCCTCGGCACGCCAGTCGGCGTCCGGGTGGCCCTCGGCGGAGAAGGTGGTGACCGGAACGGAGGCTTCGGTGATCAGACGGCGGCCGTACTCGTCGTCGTAGTTGACGACACCCTGCCTGCTGCGCTGCGGGGTGAACAGCCGCGCCTTGGCCTGGAAGTAGTCCTCCATGCCGGAGTGGAACTCCATGTGTTCCGGGCTGAGGTTGTTGAAGACCGCGACGTCGAAGACGCAGCCGTCGACCCGGCCGAGCACCAGGGCATGGCTGGAGACCTCCATCGTCACCGCGTCGGCGCCGCGTTCGCGCATGACGGCGAACAAGGCCTGCAGGTCGGTGGCTTCGGGGGTGGTGCGCTCCGACTTGATGCGCTCGTCGCCGATCCGCATCTCCACGGTGCCGATGAGACCGGTGGCGCGTCCGGCGCCGCGGAAGCCGCCCTCGACGAGGTAGGCCGTCGTGGTCTTGCCGGAGGTGCCGGTGATTCCGATCTGGAGCAGGCCGGTACCGGGGTGGCCGTAGATCTCGGCGGCGAGTTCGCCCATCCGGCCCCGCGGGTCCTCGACGACCAGCACCGGGAGTCCGGTGGCGGCGGCGCGTTCGGCGCCCGCCGGGTCGGTGAGGATCGCGGCGGCGCCGAGACCGGCGGCCTGGGCGGTGAAGTCGGCACCGTGCAGACGGGCACCGGGCAGGGCCGCGTAGACGTCCCCGGGACGCACGGCCCGGGAGTCGTGCGTGATGCCGGTGACTTCGCCGTCGCCCGGCGGTTCGACTCCCAGCCGGGCCGCCAGCGTGACCAGGGAAATCGGCCGCAGCCGATCCGGGCGGGGCGCTCCCGGGTAGTTCACAGGGGCGTCCTTCTGGATGGTTCGGGACTGTTCAGCGTGGGGCACGGCGGTGAGCGTACCGGGCACACCCGGCCTCTCGCGAAGTGAGGGGGCGGGGGTGCGGTGGTTCCCGTTCCGGTTCCCTGGATCGGGGGTGATGGTTGTCACTGAGGGTCTCCCCGAGTTCACTCGCCGGGTTTGAAGGACACCGGCAGCCGGGCCGGCTCGCTGCCGGAGGGTGCGGTCTGCAGCGTCTTCAGCGCGAATTCCATGACCTGCTTGTAGATGGGCCCGCAGATCTGGCCGCCGAAGTAGCTGCCCTTGGTGGGGTTCTGAACGGCGCAGTAGACGGTGATCTGAGGGTTGTCGGCGGGGGCGAAACCGGCGAAGGAGGCGGTGTAGCCGTGATAGCCGCCGCGTACCGGATCGACTCGGTTGGCCGTACCGGTCTTGCCCGCGACGCGGTAGCCGGGGATCTTGGCCTTCGTTCCGGTGCCCTCCTCGTCACCGACGACCGACTCCAGCATGCTGGCCAGGGTCTTGGCCGTCTTCTCGCTCACCACCCTGGTCTGTTCGGGTGCCTCGACGGGGGTGAAGCGGCCGTCTGCGCCCTTGGTGCCGCGGACGAGGGTCGGCTCGACACGGACCCCGCCGTTGGCGATCGTCGAGTAGATCGAGGCGGCCTGCATGGCGTTGAGCGAGAGTCCCTGGCCGAACGGGATCGTGTACTGCTGCGAGGTCGACCAGTCCTGGGGCTTGGCGAGGATGCCGGCGGTCTCGCCCGGGTAGCCGAGTCCGGTCGGTGAGCCGATGCCGAATTTGCGCAGGTAGTCGTAGAGCACCTTGTTGGACTGGGCCTGGGTCCTGCCCAGCTGTCCGGTGGCCAGGATGGTGCCGATGTTGCTGGACTTGGCGAGTACGCCGTTGAGCGTGAGGTACCAGGTCGGGTGGTCGATGTCGTCCTTGAAGAGCCGGTCACCGCGGTGCAGGCGGTTGGGGACCGTGACGTGGGTGCCCGGGGTGGCGACACCCTCCTCCAGCACGGCGGCCATCGACATGACCTTGCTGGTGGAGCCGGGCTCGTACACGTCCTGGAGCGCCGCGTTGCCCAGCGAGGCGGCGTCGGCCTGCGAAAGGTCGTTGGGGTCGAAGCCCGGCGCGTTGGCCATGGCGAGGACCTCGCCGGTGCGGGTGTTCTGCACGACGACGTAGCCGCGGTCGGCCTTGGACTTCGCCACCTGGTCGGAGATGGCCTTCTGGGCCGCCCACTGGATGTCGCGGTCGATGGTCAGCTCGATGTCGGAGCCGGCGACGGCGGGCACCTCCTTGGTGCCCGCGGTGGGCACCCGGCGACCGCCGGACTGGGCGTACTTGATCGTGCCGTCCTCGCCCGCGAGTTCCTTGTCCAGCTTCGATTCGAGGCCGCCCGCGCCCTTGCCCTCGGCGTTGACGTAACCCAGTATCCCGGCGGCGAGGCCGCCGTTGGGGTAGACGCGCTTGGTGGTCGACTCCTGGAAGACGCCGGCCAGCACATTGGCACCGGCGCCGCCGGCCACCTTGTCCTTCTGGGCCTTCTCGGCGAAGACGGACTTGAGGTCCTTGATCTGCGTCCAGACCTGCGGGGTCTGTCTGCGGGCCAGCACCGTGTAGCGGCTCTTGGGCTTGGACAGCTTCTTGGTCAGAACGGCCGCGTCGACGCCGAGGATCGGCGCCAGGAGGGCGGCGGCCTGCTGGGGCGCGTCGGGCGCCTTGCTGTCCTCGGGAGTGAACATCTTGGGGTCGGCGGTGATGTCGTACGCGTCGACGCTGGTGGCCAGCGCGATGCCGCCGCGGTCGGTGATCTCGCC